>NZ_JBVHVX010000001.1:581020-753372 GCF_055564615.1 Agromyces sp. NPDC029043
GGGGCTGGGGGAGGGGAAAAAACGGCGGGGGGGGGAACGGCACACGGGGCGGCTTTTTTTGGGGTTTTTGGGGGGGGGGGGGGGGGGTCTGGGGCGGTGGCCCCCCCCCCCGAGGACCAGGGCCGCCGCCGCGCAAGCGGCGCCGACAACGCCGACGGCCGCGGGAAGGCCACCGGTCGCGGCCACCAGCACGCCCATGACGATCGGCGTGAGGAATTGGCCGAGGAAGAACGCGGAAGTCCACAGGCCGGTGGCTCTGCCACGCTCCTCGAAGCGGATCGTGGACAGCGCCCAAGTCAGCATGGTCGGCAGGAGCAGGCCCGAGCCGGCGCCGCCGACGATGGCGCCCGCTGCGACGCCGGGAACGGTTTGGACCAGCCAGATGACGATCATGCCGATGGCTTGGAGGCCGAACGCGGTGGGGAGCAGCACGTTCGCACCGACCCGGGCGATCCGGGAGAACGTGAACGCGCCGGCTGCAGTCGCGAGGGACGCGATGGCGGCGATGCCGCCGATCGTCAGCGTGTCGGTCGGCGCGACGCCGGCGCCGACGAGGAGGTAGCTGGTCTCGATGATGAGCACGTAGAACGCCAGCCCGCCGAACAGGGCGACGACCAGCGGCAGGGCAAGGCGACGCCAGGGGATCGGCGCCTTCGGCCTGACCCGACGCTCGTCAGTGGTATCCGGCTTGCTCGGCTCCCACAGCAGGAACAGCATCGGCACGGCGATGATCGAGGCGGCGAGGTAGATCCAGAACGGCGTCCGCGCCCCGGCCGCGCCGGCCGCGCCCCCGATTGCGATGAACGCGGTCGCCGCCAGAGTCGTGACCACGGTCTGCAACCCGAGGTACTTCGCCCGCCGGTCGGGCTCGCGCCAATAGTCGGCGATCAGCGTCGTGCACACGGTCATGATGGCGGCCTCGGCGATGCCCACACCCACTCGAGTCGCCAAGATCGCCGGGAGGCTGTCGAGGAAGACCGGGGCGATTCCGACAAGCGAGTACGCGAACATGGCGAAGATCAGCAACGCCTTCCGGCCGACCCGGTCGACGACCTGTCCCGCGAAGGGCGCGAAGAGAGCGATCATGAGGGCCGGAACGGCGACGACAAGCGGGACGAGGACCTCCGAACCGGGCACTTCGGCGAACTCGTCGGACAGCTGGGGCAGGATCGGAGTGAGCAGCACCGAGCCGAGCACGGGCATGCAACTGCCGGCAAGCAGCAGCACGGCTTGGGGCGTACCGGCCCGACGCGTTTCTGGTTCGGCTTGGACTGAGGTGTTCGTCATTGAGACTCCTCTGACTCTGGTGGTGGCGGCAGGGATGACCCGGCCAGTCGCGGTGCCGGCGCATCACCGGCGACGGCAGGCCTGCCCGGAGAGGCGGACACCGGCTCCGGGTCTCGTGCAGCGTCTACACGCAGGGAACTGGGACGGGGGCGGTCCTGTGGTCGGACGGCGATGACACGAGTGACTCCAATCACGCGCGCGGCGCTGAGCGGCGTGCTATCGAGTCAATCCCAACACTCGCGTCCCGGTGAAGCTGCGATCGATGATGGTCTCCATCACCACCGCTGATGCCAATGGCGGCAGGTGCGGTTGATGCAGGCAGCCGGACGACTGGGCGCCGAGTCCGGCGCTCGCGCCGACGAGCCCGTACCGACGTGCATACACGGGCTTCACCCCGATCGGCGCCGCGGCGACCCTAGGGCGTGGGTATGGGCTCCGCAGTCCCGGCGGATCAAGGCTGGCTCGGTGGGGCGCGTCGCCCAGCGCTGCCCGGGTGCCCCACATTCGCGCCGCGAGATCCTCGCGGACCTCCCGTTACACCGGGTCGTGGTGAACGCTTCGCTAATTCGGCCTGAGCTTCGTTCGACATGCGATTCAGTACGGGACGGCGATGGGGACGCTCAGGGCTCATCACCGGCTCATCGCGGTCGCGGTCAGAGGAGATCAGACGTGCGGCAGCAGAGTGGAGCTGGGGTCGCTCACGAGAACAAACTGAATCATTAAGCGTGAGTTAACCGTGATCAGACGGAAACAAATCGAATCGACGTCCATCGATATCGACGCGGGAAAAGTGGCAGATCTGGTCTTTTTTGCGAAGAGCCGATGACGGGAATCGAACCCGCGCTGTCTGCTTGGGAAGCAGAAGTTATCCAGTAGTGATTCACTCGGCTTCACTCAGGCTCATCAGCCCCGGAAACTCGGGGAAGTGTGAACTCGAGTGAACCAACGTGATCTCGATTTTGTGACTATTAAGTGACTACGAAGGCGCCTTGAGTGCCGCGGATGCGAGATCCGAGTCGCTCCCTCAGCGTCTTCGACGAGTCTCGCATGGCGCAAGCAGATGACGCCGCGCATCCGCCGATCGTGACGCGAATTGGGGCGTGCATGCGTCGCCGACGGTCCGGTGCGTGCCGTCGGCTACTCGACCAGGTCGGTGGGCCCAAGGAAGGCTGTGAACTGCCGGGGGTCCGCGAGTTGCGCCTTCGCCTGGTTGGAATTCATCTCGTCGGAGTCCTTGGCGATCACGCGTGCGAGATCGATCCGCTCGGGATTCTTCACGAGCAGGTGCCACCGCACCACCGCGGACTTGTCGGTCGCTAAGGTTGTCAGCGTCTCGGGCTGTAGCCGCCGGGACGTTGCAGCGGACGAACGAACCGCGGCCACCGGGTCGTGTGCGAGCCGTTCTACATCGGTGTCCGGCAGGACGTGGTTGTGGATGATCATGGCGCGCATCTGTGGATCCGCATCCCGGGCAATTCGGCGTGCGAGCTCGGCGTCGGTCGTCAGATTGGCCACTTGCAGCCGGACACTTCGGACCGGATCATTGACCAGCCGGTTGAGGTCTTCGGAGTCGAGATCATCGCGGGCGGCCGCCAGTTCGCGCGTGTGCGGATCTGACGCGGCGATCGCGATGGGCCGCGCGAGCGGGCTGGGGTTCGTCGCGACCGCCCAGCGCACTATGGGTTTCGGATCAGCGACCAGCATCTCCAGCGCATCGGCAGCGGTCGCAGGATTGCTGGCGACGGCCTCGCGCACCCTTCGGAAAGGCGTCGGATGCGAGCGCCCGCAGGATCGACGCCTCGGTGTCCGGGTCTGCGGCCAACGCGGCTCTCTGGTTGATAGCGGGCACCTCCCCAGCCTGCCTCACAACAGACGCAGGCCGCCAACGGGCTGCTCCTCCGAACACACCGGCTACCGGGCACCCCTGCTAACCCGGCACAATATGGACGTGACCGAGCCGCTGCGCCTCCGAAGGGGGACTGCCGTTCGCGGCTCCTTGGGTTGGTTTGCCGCGAGGAATGCGGCGTGGGGTGCGCTCGTCGGCGGGTGCATCTCGGTCGTATGGATGGCGATCAGTCAGGACTATTGGTTCGCCGTTCACGTCATCTTGATTGGTGCCGCCCTCTCCGCCGCTTACGGTGCGATCAGTTCCGTGCCTGCTTTCTTGGGCGGCCGACGTACGGCGGACCGTGCACCGCTGGCCGTCGGGGCCATCTTCGCCGGGAGTGCGATGGCGATCCAAGTCGGCCTGATCATACTCGTCGGTGCGGCGCCAAGCTTTGCGTGGCATTCAGCGGCGTACGCCGTGCTCGGCGGCATCGTCGCGGTTCTTGCGTACCGCGGCACGCTGGTCGCCGTATCCCTCATCGCCTTATGTGCCGGTCTTGTCATCACTGCAGCCGGCGTGGTCTTCGCACTCATCTTCGAGGGCCATGCCCCGATCACCATCGCCGTTCTGGGGGTGCCAGTACTTCTCCTCGCCGGCTCAGTCGTCTTCATCGAGCGAGCGGCGCCGCGAGCTGCCGTCACCATCTCGCACGCAAGTGTCGCGGGAGGGTGAAGCATCGCGCCAAGGGATCGTCCGTGCGTCAGCGGCGGGTCCGATATCGGGAGCGTCGCTACCATCGATCGCGTGTACACACCGGAGCACCGCGCGCTCGTCAAGAGCTTGGAGGCATCGGGGCCCGACGCATGGGGCCCGCGGGCGCTGCTGTCATGCCTTCGTCACCTCGGCGACGAGGCAGGGGTAGGCCAGAAGGTCAGCGTTCAGGATGCGTGGGCGTTCGACGACGGCTACTGCCTGATCTACCAGTCGCCGTGGGGTCCAAAGGTCGGAGTTCGAGTCACGTCGAGCTCGACGGAGGGACGGCCCCCGTTCTGGTACCAACATTGGCTCACCTCCGACTCCGCGTTCGGCCCAACACCTGAAGAGGCGGGTCGTGAGTTCGCGGATCTCGCCGTAGCCGAGCCCCTCGGGTCGATCGTGGACTCGCTCGTCTACGACCGCCACGGGCTCGGCTGGTGGGGCGAGGCGCCACTGCCCCCGATCCGGCCGACGAACTGACCAGGAGAGCCTAACCCCGTCCCCGGAGACCGGCTCTAGGATCCGCGTCGAGGGAGGGCCGTGATCAGTCGCCTGCCGCGATGTGTGCGTTGCGCTTCTCGATGAGACGGAACAGGTAGGGGCCGATCACCAGTTCCGCCATCGTCCCGAGCGGTCCAAGTGGCGCGTCGAACTTCACGCGATCGATCATCAGCGTGCCGGACCCGTCCGGTCGGAACTCGTGCTCGTGCCGGAACGAGCGGAACGGACCGCGCACCTGCTCGTCGACGAAGTACTCCGGTTCCGTCATCGCGGTGACACGGCTGGTCATTCGGATCGGTACCCCGAAATGCCATGCCCGCCAGGTGACCTCTTCGCCCTCGCTGATCAGGCCTGATGTGACGCCGTCGATCGCGCGCTCACGCGAATGCGACATGGACGCCATGTGAAGATCGATGCTCCGAGAGCGGTCGAATGTCTCCTGCACGCCGGTCGGCACGTGCGTCCGGCACTCGAACTCGGCAGTCACAGCGATCAGTGCCCCACCGCGGCGAGTCGATGAGTCGAGGCGCATGACCGTCGGCGACGGCCGCTACGGCGGGGGTCCGCTCGAATTTGTGACCATTAAGTGACTACGAGAGCGACTTTGCAATCGAGAGTCGCGGCTCCGCAGTAGTCCAAATCCCTGATCAGACCAGAGAACCTGTCGAGGTGCATCCGCGTGGACTGTTTCCGTGCGTTATGTGGGATTGCGTACCCACTGACGGAGCATGGAAGGAGGGTCTGATCAGGCAATTTGTAAAGAGCCGATGACGGGAATCGAACCCGCGCTGTCTGCTTGGGAAGCAGAAGTTATCCAGTAGTGATTCACTCGACTTCACTCGGGCCCACGAACCCCGGAATCACGGGGAAGTGTGAGCTTGAGTGAACCACTGTGATGCCGAATTTGTGACCATTAAGTGACCACTAGGCGATCGGAGACGTCCTTCCGATAGGGCGGCAACACCCTGTGACCGGTGTCAGAGGCTGGCAAGCAGTTCGGCACAGGCCTGCTCGCAGCGGCGGCACGCGGCGGCACAGATTCGGCAGTGCTCGTGCATGTCGGCGTGGGTTTCGCATTCGCCGGCGCACGAGGCGCACGCGCTTCGGCAGGCTTCAAGCGTTGCGCGCGTGAGGTTGGCGTCGTAGCCGGTGTGCCGCGATAGGACGTTCGCGGTAGCCGCGCAGAGGTCTGCGCAATCGAGATTCGTGCGGATGCACTTGGTGAGTTCCGCGACCATGTCTTCGCTGAGACACGCGTCCGCGCAGGCGGTGCAGGCCTGCGCGCATTCGATGCAGGCTGCGATGCATTCGGAGAGCTTCGCCTGGTCGATTCCGCCGAGGTCCTTGGGATAGGTGCGCAGCATTTCGCTCGTGGTGGACATATGGATGTCTCCTTCCAACGTCAATGGCGTGCCTGCGACGTTAGTCACGCCGGTCGCGCGCTTCGACGGGCTTGACAAGCCCGCTCGCGTCGTTCGGAAGGCTTTGAACTGCCGACGAAGGTCACCCGTCGGGAACTCTCCGCCTCGATACCGAGGGCTATCAGATTCCGCTACACGCTGCAACGCGCTTACGGCCCAGCCGTCCGTGCGCTCGTATGGAACGACTCGACGGAGGAGGAACCATGTCCGCGAACCCGGACACCCCGAGCCGGCAGGCGGAGGACGCGCGCTCGCACGGCCCCGACGACCAGCACGAAAAGAAGGATCATGACGAGCAGACGAATCAGGGGAAGCAGTCGCGCCAAACGCTCAACATGTACCTGCGCTTCGCCGCGATGATCCTCACCTCGATGGTGGTGATGTACTTCGTGATGTTCGCCGGTTCATGGGAGTGGACGCACATCCGCTTCAGCCAGAGCCGCATCTTCATGGCGATCACCATGGGCGGCACCATGGGGTTGGTCATGCTGGTCTGGATGCTCGGCATGTACCGGAGCACGAAGGGGAACATCGCCGTGATCGCGGCGAGCGTACTGCTCATCGGCGGCGGGATCGCCCTCGACCGCAGCCAGGTCACGGTGAACGACACGTCGTTCATGCGCGCGATGATCCCGCACCACTCGCTGGCGATCACCCGGGCGGAGCGGTTCCAGAACCAGGACGTCCGCGTGTGCGAGCTCGCCGTCGCGATCAGCGAGGCGCAGCGCCGCGAGATCGACGAGATGGACTGGCTGATCCGCGACATCGAGGAGAACGGCATCGCGGCGACCGCGGAGGAGGCCGAGGCTCGGGCGGTGCCCGACTTCACGCGCTCGGCCGACCGGGAGTGTCCCGCCGAGTGAATCCCGCCGCCGTCGGGTCACCTCGACCGGTTTAGTCCGCCATCGGTAGGAGGATTGTCGCCGTATCGCCGTAGTCCTCGGTGGCGACAAGACCACGCTGATCCGCGATGAGCAACCACGGCGCCGCACCGTCCACGTACGCGAACGCCTCCGGCGTGCCGTCGGTGCGCCCGTGCGCGGTCCAGGTCGTCCCGTCGAAGGTGTGAATCACACCCTCGACATCGATGCCTACGATCGCGCCGGCATCGGTGATCGTCACCAGGAACAGCGCCGGGGCGCCGGAGACTGGAGCGAAGGTGGTCCCGGCATCGTCGCTGCGCAGGAGACCCTCGGCAGTCGTGGCATAAAGGCGGTCGGGTCGCTGGGGGTCGACGGCGAGGTCTCGGGCCTGGACGGAGGGCATCCGGTCCCAGGTCTTTCCGCTGTCATCGCTGACCAGGATCGTGGCATCCGCAGCGTCATGCCCGTAGATGCGGAGCTGTCCGTCGTCGAGTTCCACGGCCTCGAGGTCTCGGTCTGGTCCTCGACGATGCGTTCGGCGAGGGCGACGGCGTCGGGGTTCTCGCCCTCCTGCACCTGGTACTCGGCCATCTGGATGGCGCCCTCGTGATGAAGGATCATCTGCTCGAGGAACAGTCGGGATGCCTCTGCGCCGGAGGCGTCCTCAAGCTGCGCCATGTCCTCGTCGGACATCATGCCGTCGCCCATACCGCCCATGTCGTGGTCCATGCCACCCATGTCGCCGAGCTCGTCCTCGCCCCACGCGTCGAGCCAGTCCTTCATCTGGTCGATCTCGGGCTGCTGGGCGTCCTTGATCTGCTGTGCCAGGTCACGAACCTGCTCGTCGACCCCGTCCTTCTCGAGGAGGCTGTCGCTCATCTCGATGGCCTGCTCGTGATGGGGGATCATCATCTGCGCGAACATCACGTCGGCGTCGTTGAACTCCGCCTCTGCAGCCGGCGAACTCGCGGCAGGGGGTGCTTCGGTCTGGTTCTGCTGGCCGGTCGCGCAGCCGGCGAGGGTCAACGCCGCGACCAGGGCGGTGGCGGCGGTCAGGGTAGTGCGTGCGGTACGCATGCGTCACATCCGTTCTCTCGAAATCTTGGACTCTGAATCGGGGGCGCTGCCCGCGCGGTGGCGCGGTCGAGCGGAACCGGCGAATCAGGTTCGGCTGATCGAGAGAACGTGCAGGTCGGGTTGGAGATGTGCGGCAACGCTGTCACGGAGCACCGCGAGCACCGCGCGCCCCGCATCGCGAAGCCGGGCGAACATCGCGGGTCGGGCGGCGAGCGCGAGCACCACCGCGAACGCGATCATCATCGCGCACGCCATCGCGACCGCGGCGCAGTCGAGTAGGTCCGCCATGCAGGAGGTGTCGCACTCGGCGATCATCGTGGACACAGGGACGGGGGCAGCAATGGGGACGGACTCGGTCGGAGACGGCGCGGCGTGGACGAGATGCCCATCGTGCGGGGCCGATTCCGTGGCGACGGACGCGCCATCGTGAGCGAGGTGCTCGCCGCCGGAGTCGTGCATCGCGACCAGGCCCAAGACCACTGCGGTCATCAGTACGACGCTGAGGAGTGTCGAGCGGATGGTGCGGGAGCCGGGAAGGGCGGCACGACGTATCGCGTCCAGGCTCATGACACCTCCCGATTCGTCGCGCGGCGGGGCCGGAATACCGGCATAGAGTATCCCATCAGTCAGGGCGTCCGCCCGGGAGCCGGAATGGTTCGCGGGCCCTCAGTCAGACACTCCTCGTACGACGACGACGGTACACATCGAGTGATGGACCACCTGGCTCGATACCGAGCCGAGCATCAGTCCGACGAACCCGCCGTGTCCGCGGGAACCGACGACCAGCAGGTCGGCTCGCGCCGACGCATCGATCAGGATTCGGGCGGCGCCACCTTGGATGACCTCTGAAGTGACCTCGACGTCCGAATGTGGCACCCGGCGAAGCGCCGCGTCCAGGCCGTGTCGTGCCCCTGCTTCGATCTCGCGCGTGTCGAGCGTCCCCTCCATGCCGACGACCACCGCCGGATACTCCCAGGCGGTGATCACATGCACCGCCGCAGAGCGTAGCCGCGCCTCGGCCACCGCCCACTCCAATGCGCGCCGGGAGAGTGCCGAGCCGTCCACCCCGACGACGATTCGACGCGGGGCAGGGAGTGCGGCGGCATCCTGCGGGTTCGTCACGCAGATCATTTTTCCCGAAGCCACCGTGGCCGAGCATGTCGAAGGTCCTTCGCCTCGACGACTGCTCGAGGCTCGGCTCCGGCGCACAACGGGCGCCGGCACCCGGCGGGGCGGACGGCCACCCGCGGGCAAGAAAATAACGTTCTGATAACACGGAACACTCAGGTTCGGCACGTACGTTGCCCCGGTCCCCGCCCCCCGACTGGATACCCCACTCCATGAGCAATGCCCAACGCGGTCGCCGCGCGGCCGGTCCCCCTACGACGCCGTTTCGACTCCGAAGAAGCGATCTCCCCGAAGCGACGCATCGCACTGCCCACCGCACAACAGCGTCACGCGCCGCTCGGCGCACGCCCGCGCGAGGAATTCGGTCCCTCTGGGCGATGGCATTCGCTGGGGGCATCCTCGTCACGACGAGCGTGCCGGCCCTGGCCATCAGTTCCGATCCGGCACAGAGCAGCACCTTTGCGTCATCGGCTCGAAGCGACAACCTCGACTCCCAGACGCTTGACGTCAGTGCCGCCGTGGACGTGGCGACCATCGAAACCGATGGCTACACCGTCGAGGCGCCTCCTCCTCCTCCTCCGCCCGTCGAAGTGGCGGAGGTGCAGGCCGCTCCGGTCGGCGTGCTGACCTCGGTCGCCTGGCCGGTGCTGTACCCCGATCGGATCAGCGACAGGTTCGGTCCCAGGATCGCCCCGTGCAGCGGATGCTCCACCGACCACGACGGTGTCGACTTCAACTCCGGCGACGGCACGCCGGTGATGGCAGTCGCGGCCGGAACGGTGATCAGCTCGACGGACGCCGGCGGCGGCTACGGGGTGATGATCGAGATCGAACACCAAGTCGACGGAGAGACCATCACCAGCCTGTACGCGCACATGGGCTACGGTTCGCGCCTGGTCGACGTCGGTGACGCTGTTGTCGCCGGTCAGCAGATCGGCTCGATCGGGTCGACCGGTCAGTCCACCGGCGCCCACCTGCACCTCGAGATGTACGGGATCGACGGTGTTCGGTTCGACGGCTACGCCTGGTTGGCGGCCCGGCTCGGCTGACCCACCGTATGCCGAAGAGATCCGCTCCCTCGTGAGTTCTTACTCCACCGGCTGCCGGTGCGCGACGGGAACCTCGTCTGCGGCAACGGGGAGTTGCGCGGGCAGGCGAAGCCGCTTGAGCAGCAGTGCGTTGACGGCGACGATGACGCTCGAGCCCGACATGGTGATGGCCGCGATCTCGGGGCTGAGCATGATGCCGAACGCGGGATAGAACACGCCGGCGGCGATGGGGAGCGCGATGGCGTTGTAGCCGATCGCCCATCCGAGGTTCTGCCGCATCTTGCGCAGCGTGCCCTTGCCGATTCGGAGGGCGACCGCGACATCCATCGGGTCGGACCTCATGAGGACGACGTCGGCCGTCTCGATCGCGACATCCGTGCCTGCACCGATCGCGACACCGAGGTCGGCCTGCGCGAGCGCAGGAGCGTCGTTCACTCCGTCGCCGACCATGGCAACCCTCTTACCGGCGCGCTGCAGTTCGGCGATCTTGGCGCTCTTGTCCTCGGGCAGCACCTCGGCGATCACCGTATCGATTCCCAGCAGGCCGGCGATCCGCTCGGCGGTCGGCTGGTTGTCTCCGGTCAGCATGGCCACCTCGGCGCCTGCCTCGTGGAGCGCGTCGATCGCGGCCTTCGCGGTCTCACGGGGGGCGTCGGCCAGGGCGATGACCCCGACCGCCTTCCCATCCACTGCGATCAGGATGGCGGTGCGTCCTGCCTCTGCCCACGTCTGCTGTGTCGTCAGGACAGGGCCGGCGTCGACGCCCTCCTGTTCGAGAAGCCGCCCGTTGCCAAGGAGAATGGCGCGACCATCAACCGAGGCGGTTGCACCTTGCCCGGTCACGTTCTTGAACGAGCTGGCTGCACGGCGTGGAACCCCTGCCTGCTCGGCGTACCTGACGATCGCCTTGGCGAGCGGATGCTCCGACTCGCGTTCCGCCGCGGCCGCCAGGGCGAGCAGCTCGTCGCCGTCCATGTCGAACGACTGGTAGTCGGTGACTTCCGGTTCGCCCTTGGTCAGCGTTCCGGTCTTGTCGAGGACGACGGTGTCGATCCGAGCCGCGGTTTCTATGCCGGTCGCGTTCTTGAAGAGCACGCCCCGCTTGGCCCCGAGTCCGGTGCCGACCATGATCGCGGTCGGCGTCGCAAGCCCGAGCGCGTCCGGGCAGGTGATGACCACGACGGTGATGGCGAACAGGATCGCCTCCGGAACCGTGGCGCCGGCGAGGAGCCAGACGAGGAACGTGCCCGTTCCGCCGATCAGGGCGACGAGCACCAGCCAGAACGCCGCCTTGTCGGCCAGCCTTTGGCCGGGCGCCTTCGAGTTCTGCGCCTCCTGCACGAGCGCGACGATCTGCGCGAGCGCCGTGTCGGCGCCCACCTTCGTCGCCCGCACTCGAAGGGTGCCGACCGTATTGACGGTGGCGCCGATCACGTCGGAGCCGGGGGCCTTCTCGACCGGCATACTCTCGCCGGTGACCATCGACTCGTCGACCTCGGATTCGCCGTCCTCGACCTGGCCATCGGTGGGGACCTTCGCGCCGGGTCGCACCAGCATGAGGTCGCCCGGCACCACCTCGGAGGTGGGGACTTCGAGCTCGCGGCCGCCACGGATCACCACGGCGCGCGGCGGGGCCAGCTCGAGCAGTCGCCGGATCGCGTCGTTCGCGCCGCCGCGGGCGCGCATCTCCACCCAGTGGCCGAGCAGGACGAAGGTGGCGAGCACCGTCGCGGCTTCGTAGAAGACCTCGCCGCCGCCTGTCAGTGTCACGACGACGCTGTAGATCCAGCCGGCACCGACGCCGACGGCGACGAGGACCATCATGTCCAGCGTCCGCGCGCGGAGCGCCCGCCATGCGCCGTCGAAGAAGATCCAAGCGGAGTAGAAGATGACGGGCAACGACAAGATGAGCGAGAACACGTCGTCGCGCAGCCCGAACGGAGTTGGAGCCTCGAATCCGAGCACGTCGCGTCCGATCGGCGAGTAGAGCGTGATCGGAATCGAGAGGATGAGCGCGACCAGGAACCGGTTGCGCATGTCTCGGACCATCGCGTCCATGGACATGCCGGCATGACCGCCGTGGCCCATCATCTCCTCAGCGCTGTGCGCCACCGCGTGGCCGGCTTGCGGCGCTGCGGTCGTCGGGGCCACGTGGTCGGCGTGGCGGGCTCCCCCCGCACTGGTGTCAGCTGACGTGCCATGCCCGGCGTGCCCGGCATGGTGCCGGGTCGTGACGTTGGAATCGTCGGCCGGGTCGCAGATGTGGTCGGGTACTGACTGGCCGGCGCAGTGGTAGCCGCAATGGCGCACCCACGTGCGGAGCTTCGCCACAGATGTGACATCCGGGTCGAAGGTGACATTGGCGGTCTGCGCGACGGGGTTGGCCTCGACGGCGAGCACGCCCGGCTGGCGAGAGAGATACGACTCGGCTACCGACTTGGATGATGCCCAGTGCACACCCGACACCTCGAGCACGACGGTTGATGTGGTTGGTTGCTTCACGATTGCTCCTCGCTTGAGTGGATTGCGAGTCCCAGTCACCGGCGTGATCACACGCTCCCGGCAGGTCGCGATCCGTGCCTACTGATGCTGCTCCGGTCCGTCGATCGACGGTTCTCGGAAGCGGAGCGGTGGGAACCGAAAATCGTGCTGCTCGCAGCGAGCGGCCGTCGGCCCCGACCGGACCACGCGGATCAGGTCCGACTGACGGAGAGCATTGGAAGCGATGGCGGACGCACCAGGCTCGGCCTGCCAGCGGGTCCGCGCGAACATGGCGCAGGCTGCAGGGCGATGTACGCCGATCGTCGATCGGGCGGAGTCACCAGGAACAGCAAGACCAGCAAGGCCAGTACGCATGCAGCCAAGAGGTCGTGTTCGGGTACGCTGCAGTCGCCTGCGCAGTGGGTGTCCAGGATCGCCGGGACCGGGGCCGGGCGTGAATCGGCGAGTGCATCGCCGTGGGGCTGACCCGCAACGGTTCCGCCGACCACCGCATGTGAAGCGTGCTGAGCGCCCGTGCTGTGCATCGCGAGGAGTCCGGCGACAATCGCAGTGGCGGCGACGAGTACCACGATCACCCGGGCCGAGCGCACGCGATCGGTGACGAGTGCTCGGATGCTGCGCATAGCCAGTCCCTCTCGTCACGACTTCGCGCCTGTCGGTCGATGGTGCCACCCTACGCCCGCGGATGGTACCGAACTACCTCCCTAGCTATGCCCACGGCCCCGCCGTCGCGGGGCTCACTACCGCTGGCACGTCGATCGCAGGTGGGTCACCGGGAGGCGAGCCGGTAGCCGGCCTCCTCGACGGCCTCCTGCACGAGACGTGCTTCGACGGGGCGCCGGCTGATGATGCGCACCTGCGATGCGACACCGCGGTTCAGTTCGACGCTGACGTCGAGCACACCCGGGATTGCCGTGAGCTCCTCGGTCACGCTGCTGGCGCAGTGCGAGCAGGTCATGCCCTCGACCGAGTACTCGGCCGACACCGTTCCGGCGATCGCGTCGGTCTTCGTGCCGCGAACACCGTCGGTGTCGGTCTGGTGCGCGGGGGAGCAGCAGGCGCAGCCGTCGGTCTTCGCCGTCAGGCCGAGGTCGCTGAACGCTGAAGCGGTCACGAGGGAGTCCAATCGATCGAGTTCTGCCATAGTGCGGCGTGCCGAGGCGGGGGCTGCCGATGTAGCGATCGTACTACCCCATGGGGGTACCGGGGCCGCGCGTCTGACGTTGGGTCCGATGGGCCGAATGGCCCTGACCGAAGCGCTGTCTCGGTGCTTGTCTGGCTCTCGACGAGCGAATGGCCTGACTTCTGACCTCGAGAGGAGCGGCATGTCTGCATCGGCGTCGGGGCCTCTCCTGTCCGATCCTGTCCTCTCGGCCAGCCAGGTCTCCAAGGCGTACCGTCAGGGCGTCTGGCCGTTCCGTCGGCGGAACCAGGTGCTCGACGGCGCGGCGGTGACCCTGCATCGGGGCGAGGTGCTGGGACTGGTCGGGGAGAACGGTTCGGGCAAGTCCACCCTGATGCAGATCCTCGTCGGCCTCTTGACGGCGGATGCCGGCGAGGTCGACGTGCGTGGATCGCTGGGCTACTGTCCTCAGCGTCCGGTGGTGTTCGACCGGCTGACGTGCGATGAGCACTTCGAGCTGTTCGGCGTGGCGTACGGACTGACGCGCGAGGCGAGGCGGCGGTCGCAAGCCGAGCTGTACGAGGAGCTCGATTTCGCAAGGTACGCCGGCATGCGGACCGACCGGCTGTCCGGTGGGACCCTCGCGAAGCTGAACCTTGCTCTGGCGATGCTGCCCGACCCCGACATCCTCATGCTCGATGAACCGTACGCCGGGTTCGACTGGGACACCTACGTGCGATTCTGGGACCTCATGGGCCGCCGCCGCGCGTCGGGCCGGGCGGTCCTCGTGATCAGCCACTTCATCGCCGACGAGGAACGGTTCGACCGCATCGTGCAGCTCACCGCCGGGAAGGCGGTCGAGAAGTGACGGCCTTCCCGGTGCTCCTCCGCCGGTTCCTGCTGGAGTACCTGCGCAACCCGGTGAACCTGCTCGTCCTGGTTCTCGTGCCGGTGGTGTTCGTGCTGGTCGCCGCAGAGCCGATGGCGGATGCCGCGGAGCTCCTCGGTGGCACCGGTGTCGCCGTCGAGACAGCCACGACCGGATGGGCGGCCGCGTTCCTGGCCGCGTTGGCGATGTACTTCCAGACCAGACAGGCCCGCTCAGCCGACCGGCGACTCGTGCTCGCCGGTCTCCGAGTCTCGGTGCTCGTGGCCGCACGCCTGTCCACCGGCCTGCTGATCGCGGTGTTCGTATCGGCCGCCGCGCTCGCCACGCTCTACCTGCGAACCGACGTGGACGATCCGCTCCGGGTGGCGGCGGGAACGCTGATGTTCGCGGCCATCTACGTGGGCATCGGCGCAGCTGTCGGCGCCGTCGTCAGGGACCCGGTCAACGGCACCGTCGTGATCTTGCTGATCTGGATCCTCGACGTCTTCTTCGGTCCGGCCCTGACTTCACCCGACCGGGTCGAGCTGACCCGCTGGATGCCGACGCATTTCACCACGCTCTGGATGGTCGACCTGCCGTCCGGTCACGGCGGCCGGCTCGGCGACCTGGGCCTGGCGCTGCTGTGGGTCGCTGTCGCGCTGATCGGCAGCTGGCTGCTCTTGGCCCGCGCGACGCGGGTGGGGCGGGCGAGGCGCCCGGAGCGCCACCCCGGCTGGCTGCGGCAGGCGGGTACCGCGTTCCGTCTCGGTGTGCGAGAGTACGGGCGGAATCCGGCGCTGTGGGTCCTGCTCGTGACGGTCCCGGTGATCTTCATCTGGCTGTCCAAGCTGATCACCGAGGAGCAGTACGCGGTCATGCGGGTGATCGATGACGGACGGACGGTGGACCTGCGCTACTGGCTCCCAGACACCCACGCCGGAACCATGGCGCCCATCGCCGTGGCATCCCTCGCCACGGTCGCCGGACTGTTCATCGCGCTGAATGCTCGCGACGGCGACCGGAGGCTCGTCCTCAGCGGGTTGCACCGGTCCGCGCTGCTGGCCGGCCGGTTCGGGGAGGTCGCCGTCGCGGTCCTCGTGACCACGACCGCGTCGCTGGTCGTGACCGCGCTGGTCTTCCCGGCCGAGCAGTGGGGCGCGTTCATCGGTGGGATGCTGCTGCTCGCGATCGTCTACGCGCTGTTCGGAATGTGTCTCGGATTCCTGCTCGACCGCGTCAGCGGGGTGCTGATCGCGTTCGTCGTGCCGTTCCTCGACCTCGGCATCACGCAGAGCCCGATGCTCAGGCTCGAACCACCCGGACCGGCACTCCTGCTGCCGGGCTACGGACCGTACCGCTTGCTCATCGACGCCGGGCTCACCGAGACCTTCGACGAGTGGGTGGGGCTGTCGATCGGCCTCACGTGGGTGCTTGGACTCGGCCTCGTCGTCGGCTTGATCTTCGTCGCCCGCACGCGAGTGGCCCACCGGGCACCGCACCATCCCAAGCACGTGCGCATGCAGCATCGTGCGGTGCAGGCCGGCCGGTGAAATGGGGAATCGGGTGACGAACTGGTACGTGCTCACGGGTGGGCCGAGTTCCGGCAAGACGACCACGGTCACGCTGCTGCGCGAGCGCGGATACACGACCACGATCGAGCACGCCCGGCACTACATCGACCTCCAGCGCCTCGGGGGCCGATCCGTCGACGAGATCCGCAGCCGCCAGCTCGAGTTCCAACGGGGCGTTGCCACGATGCAGATCGCGCAGGAAGCCGAACTCGACCCCGACGCGCTCGTGTTCCTCGACCGCGCCCTGCCCGATTCCCTGGCATACCTCCGGTTCCTGGACCTCGAACCCGATAGGGAGCTCGTCGAGGCTTTGCGGCGGGCGTCGTATCGCAAGGTGTTCCTCCTCGACCTGCTCCCGCTCGCCGCCGACTACGCCCGTACCGAGGACGCTGAAGCGCAGCACCGCATCCACCAGCTGCTCGGGGGCGTGTATCGCGAGCTCGACATGCCGGTCGAGTCGGTGCCGGTCCTTCCGCCGACCGAGCGGGTCGACTGGATCCTCGCCCGACTCTGACCACGGAACGCGGAGGGACGAACGACCTCGGCGCGGCGCCGGGATTGCGGTATGACGAGAGCATGATCCAGACGCTGAGGAAGCACCACTTCCACGAGGAAGCCTCGGCCGTGCTCGCCGCAGGCATGGACGAGGTCTTCGGATACCTCGACGACCACCGTTCGCTCGCCGGTCACATGGGATCCAGCAGTTCACCAATGATGGGCGGCGGGGAGATGAGCCTCGAACTCGATGCCGGCGGCGGGCGTGAGGTCGGTTCGCGCATCCGCATGGGAGGCACCGCCTTCGGGCTGAGGCTCTTCGTCGACGAGGTCGTGGTGGAACGCATACCGCCACGCTCGAAGACGTGGCAGACGGTTGAGGAGCATCTCGTCGTGATCGGCGACTACGCCATGGGGTTTCGGATCGACCCGCATCCCGACGGATGCGCGCTGACGGCGTGGATCGGCTACGACCGGCCCGAGCGGAACCGTTGGCTCGGCGTGATCGGCGGACGGATGTACGCCCGATGGTGCGTGCGCCAGATGCGAGACGCAGCGGTCGCGCGCTTCACCGCGTGATCCCTGCGGTCGCTGCGACCGAATTCACGTGTGACGACCCGACTCCAACGTCTCGATCAGCTCGCGGAACTGATCCGGTGTGATCTCGCCGCGCGCAAGTCGATCCTCGAGGATCCGCCGCGCCGAGTCGGACTCGACCTGGCCCGGCCCGCCGGGGGTCTGGCCTCCCGACCTGGTCGCGCGCACGGCCAAGACGATCGCGACCACGATCCCCGCCACGATCAGCAGCGGGATGAGCACGCCCGGGATCCACATCCACCAGGCCCCGTACCCGTAGTCCCACATCATCAGCCCTGCCCACCTCTCGGATCGAACGGCGACATGGCCAAGTCAAGCCGGTCGGGACTGTGCCCAGAAGGGTCCTAGGGCCTCCGATGCCAGTGCCGCCGTCACCGGCCGACCGGTGGTCGGCCTCCGCACACGAAGAAGGGGGCGGTTGCCCGCCCCCTTCAGGTGATGGCCGATCAGTCGATCACGGGTCGACGAAGATCCAAAGGCCGCTATCGCGGTCGCTGGCGAGGACGTACGTCATCCCGTCTTCGCCGACGAACGTCTCGACGCCCCAGAAGTCGTTGCCGGCCTCGTCGAGGTAACCACCCACCTCGACGAGTTCGCACGTGCTGGTGTCGGTCACGGTCGCCGGGTCGTACGGCTCGCCGGCGCACATGATCTGGATGGCGCGGAGGCCGCCCGAATAGTACGCGAGGTACGCGAGCGACGGATCCTGCGGATCCACGGCCACCTCATGCACCGAGAGGTCGCCGTAGCCGAACGCGTAGGCCGGGTCGTGCGCCTCGTCGATGGCGAAGGTGTCGAGTTCGGCCATGGTCTCCGCGTCGTAGAGGTGCACGTAGCCCCATCCGTCGAAGATCGAGCCGACCTCGATGCGCTCACCGATCGTTCCGATCGCGATGTCCTCCGGGTAGCTCCACGGGCCCTCGACCGGGTCGAGGCCGAACATCTTGTGGAACGCCTCGTGCGTGGTGCAGACCGCGACGACCTCGTCGACGAAGGCACCCGATCCGCAGAACGCCGAGTCGGGCTCGACGTGCCGCTGGACGAAGACCACCGAGTCCCAGCCGGCCAGCACGGCCTCGTGGGCCTTCTCACCCGGGAAGCACGCCTCCTCGGTCGCGCTCGGGTCACCGGTCGGTCCGCGCTGGAGCACGATGATGCTCTCGTCACCCGGCTGGAGCAGGTCGAGGTATCCGGGGACGTCCTCGGGGCTGGGGATCGCCGCCGAGCCGGGGCAGCCGTACCCGCCGTAGACGACCGGGCCGCTGAGGGTCAGGTCGTCGAGCGCGGCCGGCGGCTGGCCGCCGCTGACGATCACCGAGTCGTACTCGCCCGCGTACGGGCCGGTGGTGATGTTGAAGGCGTCCGCGCGGTACGGCGAGAAGTCCTCGTCGGTGCCGATGAAGAGCCCGCCGTCGATCGTGTACTCGGCCTGATGGGCGTTGCCCTCGGGCGTGAGGGAGACGCCAAGCGACTCGAGCAGCTCCGGGTCGACCGCCGGGAAGTCGGTGTCGGCGACGAACTCGGCGTTGGCCGGGTCGTCCACGTCCAGGATCACGAACCCGCCGTCCCAGTAGGACAGCAGCATGTACCACGTGCCGTCGATCTGCTTCACGACCATGTCGTGGAGGAACGAATCGGTGAGTCCGAGCTCCGGCTGGTCGACGTCGAAGTCGTTCAGGTCGTACTCGGCGATCAGCTTCGGCCGCTTCGGGTTGGTGATGTCGAGGATGTCGACGTCCTGTCCCTCCACGTTGTCGGTGAGGACGACGTAGGCGTTGTCACCGGTGTCCCAGGCGAACGCGCTGTGGATCTGGTTCACGTCGGAGCTGCCCGGCTCCTTGTCGCCGACATTCTCGGCGAGCTTCTTGGGCTTCGACGGGTCGGAGACATCCCACAGGCTGACCCCGCCCTTGGCGTTCTTGCCGCACGGCTCGTTGTTCATCAGGAGCACGTCGCCGCTGAACTGCTTGGTGGTCACCTCGATCACCTGCATGCCCTCACCGGGGCGCGTGTCCTGGTGCGAGGGGATGAAGCCGATCAACTCGGGCTCGACCATGGGATCGCGGTCGACGCCGGAGATGTCGACGATGTAGGCACCGGCATCCGGGCTGTTCTGACCGCCGCTCTCAGGACCGGCGCAGTCCGGCTCCCCCCAGTTCGCGAGGTAGGCGGTGTTGCCGTCGGGGGAGACGGCGACATCGGCGATCAGGTCGTTGACGTCGGTGAGCTCGAGGACCGTCTTCAGGTCGATCTTGCCCCATTCCCCCTCGCCCAGGAGATGACCCTCGAGTTCGCCGTGCTGATCGTCTGGATGGGCCGCGGCCGGTGCGCTGAGCCCGAGCGTTGTGAGCCCCAGGGCGCAGACGGCGGCCGTGATGAGTGACGCGCGTCGTTGCATCGTCGTTCCCCGGTTCCGTGTCATGGTGTGACGCCTGACGGTTGCCAGACACGGCAGAGGATACGAGACCGGCGGAGCCAGATCCACCCTCTGGCGAGCGCGGCGCGAACGGTCTACTATCGGCCAATTGCCGGGTTCAGGCCGGGCCCCCACGGGCTAGGTGGGTCACGATATGGCAGCGATCAGGATCGAACGAGGCGGGCGATCGCCGCGCTGGCCTCGCGGAGCTTCTCGTCGGCAGCCGGCCCGCCTTCCGCGCTCGCCTCCGTGACGCAGTGACTGAGGTGATCGTCGAGCAACGACAGGGCGACAGTCTCAAGTGCCTTCGTGGCCGCGGAGACCTGCGTCAGGATGTCGATGCGATAGACGTTTCCGCCGACCATCCGCTGGATGCCGCGCACCTGACCCTCCGCGCGGCGAAACCCGTTCAACGACCCTTCCTTGTGCGTGACGTAGCCGTTCATGCGTCCCCTTTGATGCCCTGTAGGGGTATCGGTTTCGCAAGCTTCGCGTTGGATTTGGCCGGCTCGGAGCGAGCAAGCGGCTACCCACCGATGGTCGGCGGTCGGCGGTCGGCGGTCGGCGGTCGGCGGTCGGCGGTCGGCGGTCGAGCAGTGTCGAGTGTGCGGCCGCGGCCGCGGCTCGAAGGGAGCGCGAGTCGTACGACCCGCGCTCCCCCGGAACCTGCGCCTCAGGCGTCGACCGTCGCCAGCTCGGCCTCCGGAGTGGAGGCGCTAGGTCGCGGTCCTGCTCTCGCTCGCCCGACGGGCGCTGCGCCGGTCGCCGGAAAGAGCGGCGCGGCGAGGGCGGTGCTTCACACGGACCGGGGGCGCCACGTCGAGTGCACGGCGCGCGCCACCGCGGGTATCCTCCGATCGAGTCGGGACCGAGGCTGCGCTGCCCTGGCCGGCGGTGATGCGCCGCGGCCAGAGGGCCGGGGCCGCGAGCGCGCCGGCAGCGGCGAGGACGCCGAGGATCGACCATGCCGTCGTGACGTCGGCGGCGGCGCCGACCCACCCGGCGAGGGGGTAGGTGACGAGCCAGGCGAGGTGCGACAGCGAGAACTGGGCGGCGAAGGCCGCGGGCAGTCCCGCCGGGGTCGTGGCCGAGCGGATCACGCGGCCGGTCGGGGTGACCACCATCGCCGTGCCTGCGCCGATCACGGTCCAGATCAACGCCATCAACGCCCATGAGATCGTGCCGGTTGCGCTCATGACGACGGCCGCGATCACGCCTGCAACGAGCACGCCGGCGCCGGCTGTCATCACGGTGCGCTCGGTGATCCGGTTGAGGAGGCGGGGAACCAGCAGCGCGACGACGAGCGTCCCGCTGCCGGAGGCCGCGAGCATCCAGGCCACGTCGGACTGCGCGCCGCCGAGCTCGTCACGCACGACGTTGACAGTGCTGACGATGACGATCGAGCCGGCCGACGCGACCACGAGGTTCAGCGCGAGAATGCCGCGCAGCCGAGGAGTGGCAGTGAAGGTGCGGATGCCGGACGTGAGCCGGTCCCAGACACGGGTCTGGCCGGTGGGGCGGGCGTTCGGCACCCGCGCCGTGAGCACGAGGATCGCCGAGATGATGAAGCCGACCGAGGTGCCGACGAACAGTACGTTGAAGCTCATGAAGGCGAGGGCGACGGCCGCGAGCACCGGGCTCAGCAGACTCTCCATCGTGTAGGCGACCTGCGACGCCGACAGCGCCCGCGTGTACGCGTCCTTGTCGGTCACGATGTCCGGGATGACGGCCTGGAACGTGGGTGTGAATGCGGCCGAAGCGGACTGCAGCACGCCGATCAGCACGTAGACGTGCCAAACCTCCGTCACGAACGGCAGCGCGAGGACGACCGCGGCCCGCACGACGTCGAGCAGGGTCAGGAACAGTCGCCGCGGCAGGCGGTCCGCGTACGCGGCCGCCAGCGGCGCGATGACGACATAGAGCACCATCTTGATGGTCAGGGCGGTGGCGAGCACCGCGCCGGCGCTCGGGCCGGCGAGATCGTAGGCGAGCAGGCCGAGCGCCACGGTTGCCAGGCCGGTGCCGAACAGCGCGATGATCTGGGCGCCGAACAAGTGGCGGTAGTCACGGATCTGGAACAGGCGCATGGTGACGACTCCCTGATTGATGTGCGATGGAGAACACAACCTAAATACCCCCAGGGGGTATTCCCTCGGCTGTTACGTTTCCGCTGACGAAGGGGGAAGTGCCCGGTTCGGGAGGCGGTCAAGCAGGGGAGGGCCGAAACCCGATGACACGGGTCGAGGCTCATCGAGCCGAGGCGCCGGGGCCGAGAAGAGGTTGCAGGATGCCCGCCTCGGCGCCGCAGTGTTGGGCCCGGAGAACCCGTTCTCACGGCCGGGTATAGCGAAGGCCTACCGTCGGGGTGTGTGGACGTTCCGGTGACGGAAGGAGATGCTCGAACACGCCACGGTCACGCGCCAGCCCGGCGTGGCTCGGTCACGGGTCGCAAGTCCACGCCGATGCGGATGCTGCTCGGGCTGTTCTCTGCTGGCGCTGGACAGGTCGACCTGCGCGGGTCGCCGGGGTACTGCCCGCAGCGTCCCGTCGTGTTGGAGCGGCTGACCCGCAACGAGCGCTTCGACCTGTTGGCGTCGTGCGCGGACTCGCCCGCGAGGAGCAACGGCAATCCTGAACGCAGCTGTACGAGGAGCTCGACCTCGGCCGCTACCCCGACATGTGCGTCGATCGCCTCTCGGGTGGAACTCTCGCCAAGCTCAACCTCGCGCTGGCGATGCTGCCCGAGCCCAGGTGTTGATGCGAGGTCCCCGCCGACCGGAGTTCGCTCACCTCTGACTAAGAAATGCTTCGGTGGAGAGCGCGCGTCACCCTGAGTCCCCCCGGCTCTTGCGCCGTGGTCGTCGGATTGGCCCAGTCGAGGGCCCGTGAGTTTGAGAGCAAAATGACGATTATGTGACCACTAAAGCTGGTCTGTCGTGAAGATCGCGGCGCCTTCCCGCAGTAAAACCCCTGATCAGAGCCGATGACGGGAATCGAACCCGCGCTGTCTGCTTGGGAAGCAGAAGTTATCCAGTAGTGATTCACTCGGCTTCACTCGGGGTCACGGGGTCCGCAATCTCGCGAAGTGTGAACTCGAGTGAATCAAGGTGATGCCGATTTTGTGACTATTAAGTGACTACGAGCGGTGGTGGCCGTTGACGTGATGGTACCGATGATTACGTCACAGCCCGACGCCGTTCCCGTGGGCTCAGCTGCTCGCCTTGATTACTCCTGCGCGCAAGGATCGGGAGGTAGTGGCTGCGGCGAAAAATTCACCGCACGCCTGAGTCAGCTCTCCGGGCCTTCGCCAGTCCTGGGGTCCGATCTTGTGCTCGAAACCACGCTCGACAACGAAGAGCTCCGTTTCGCCAGGAGTAGTCTTCTCTGGCCTCTCCTGCGTACTGAGGCCGAACACGCGACCGTCCTCCAAGACCGCGGTGATCTGGTACACCGTTGGGTAGTGGTCCTGGTTTTCGACGACGCCAACCACCCAGCCAAGACCGAGTTGCCCGACCTCATCTCCCGGCTCCGACTTCCCGTTTCGGAAGAACGAGCGCGACGGAATCTGCCGGCGGCGGACCTCCGCGAGAAACTCTTGCACGACTGTGCCGTACTCGTGTTCAATCCGCTCACGTTCGGCACGCTCGCGCTCCTCCGCCTCGAACTTCTGCCGCTGCCAGCGATCGAACGCGTCCGCGGCATCGGCTTCGGCGCTTTCGAAGAATCCCACCGGCACCCCCTCTATTGCCCCATTGTTGCAGGAGTGGGTACAGCGATGCGCTATACCTAGCATCGCCGGTGATCTTGGGTCTGCTGCACGGATAGGTGAGCGGCGCGGGGATCTACCTGCCGAGGGTCTTCGTCGCGGCGTTCAGGGCGGCTTGGGCCATCGGCCTGGTCTTCGGGTGGGCGTAAAGCACGACGCCGCCGACAATCAGGGCACCGGCCGCAAGCTTCGGCCCGGCTTCCCTCCCAGCTCCCTTCCATTGCTTCCATTCCCGGAGAGCGTCGCGGAACCGAACGGGTTGCACTTCGCTGGTGGTTGGCTCGATTCCGAGCGGCTGGTGGAAGTCGTCGACCGTCGCCCCCACGCTTTGAACCGCGTCGACCACGCTCCTGGCCGCTGGAAGGTGGAGCAGAATGTTGAGCCGGGCAGTGCCCGCGGCATTGACCATGCGCTCCATGAGATGCGCGGTCTGGGCGAGGATGAGGCAGCGGCGCTCCTCGCGGGCTTCATCGAGCGCCGCACGGTGCCCGTCCAGGTCAGCGGGAGCCGCTTCGAGAACGCGATCGAGTTCGATGACTGCGATGCCCTCCTGGAGTTCGAAGCAGCGCGCGATGACCGCGAGCCAGACGGCAGTGTCAGCCTCGGCTTCCCGCGCCGTTCTCGCGATGTCCGCCATCTTCTTCGCCGCGTCGAGCTTGTCGGCATGACCCTGGAGCTGTCGGAGCGCGTAGGACTGAGTCTCTCCGATCGTTGTCGAGGCGGCCTGGACCTTGGACCAGTTCACGTCCGAGACGTGACCGGTGATCTCGCGGACCTTCGACGCCTCCTTGATCGCAAAGGCGACGCCGTCCATCCTGGCGAGCTGGGCGTCGCGCTGACCGCGGCGAACGTCGTCGAGCTTCTCGTCGATCTTGGCGAGGTACGCCTTGATTTCCTTGATCTCCTGCTGACGGGAGAGCTGCGCCAGGACACCAGCCGCACCTGTGAGCACGGCAGGGTTCGTGAGGAGTGAGCCTGTGCTTGTGTCGATCTGGAGCCACTTGCTGATCGAGCCCGGGTCGCCGATCATCGCGTGACTGATGCCCCGGGTCTTGGTCTCCATCAGGCCGAACTCTTTGACAAGGTCGGCGGACTCCCTGGTGAGCTTGATCCAGCGCCCGGAGTTCGCCGCGATCTCCGAAGCTGCGGAGAGAACCGTGTCCGCCGTCTGCGCGACTTCACCGAGCCGAGTCGCGCCGAGGTCCTGGGCGAACTCAAGAAGGCCGCGCTCACCGAGGAACCGCTGGACAGCGGACTTCTTGCCGAACACCGCGAGGCCGTCGCCATCGCTGATCAACTCTATCTCGTCGCTCATCTCACGCCCCCCTCTCGGCAGCTCACTTCAGATCAGCGTAGAGGCGACGTCCGACGGTGGGTTAGAGACCGCACCTCTCCTGTGGGTCCTGAACGGCGGGACTCAGAACAGAGTCCTCAATGCTCACCCAGCTCGCACTGGAGATCGTCTCCGTCCTCGTGCCGATGGACATCGACATCGACCCGAACGACACCGGGCTGCCCGGCATCGCCGCACTAGAGACCATCATGGGCGCCGTCATGACCGTCGGGCTCATCCTCAGCGTGCTTGACGCGGAACAGTCTCCTCCCGGCTCTGCCGATGGGAGACCGAACCGGGACATGGCGACGCGGCGGGTGCCGATTGCGACGGGGCAACGCCGAGCTACCGAGATCGTCGCCGGACGTCGCCGCGCCGCCCGGTCGTTCCGCGGACGACTTCGTCGTATCCGGCAGCGTCTCGTCGATCGCATCGCAGCCTGACGGCAAACTTCGATCCTCGCCTGATGTATCGCGCCGGATTCTCCAGGTCTGGGCTAAGCGATAACCGCTAGTCGTCTGTCGATCCACGAGTCTGGGACGCGAGCGTGCGCGGTGATACTTCCGCCGTTGAACACCCGACTTGATGATGAGGTGAGCGCACCTAGGCCCTACTACGAGAGTATGACGGGATGGTCGTGTACCTCGATTCGCAGACCGTGTCCGCCGAGTACGTCTATTGGCAGATGGACGAGCTGAAGATCCGTGGATTTCTCAAGGCGACGAACCACGCGATGGGTGCGTGGCTCGATGCGCAGTGGGAAGCGGCGGAGAGCCACGCGAGCGAGATTTTCGACCCCGACTATCACGACGCCGGACTGGTTGCTGAGGTCTATGAGGACCGCGTGGGCGTGTGGCCGCCGGACTACTTCTGGCAGCTCTCTGCTGCGGTGGTAAAGGACGCTGTCGCCCTGTATGAGGTCTTCCTCGAACAACTGGCGAATGTCGTGCTTGGACGGGCCGGCGCTCAACTCGCCACGATGAACACCGAAGACTCCTGGAAGTGGGCCGAGTGCGAGGCGTTCTACCGTCACTACGTCGGCGTTGACGTCAGACCACCCGACCTCGTTGCCGTGCTCTGGATTCGCAACAAGCTGGCACACCTCCGCGACGAACTCCGGACCGAAGCTGGGCACGCGGAGTTCGCTGCTCACCTCGAGGCGCTCGGTCTGGGGAACCCAATCACGCCAGAGGAAGCGGCCCTCGGCTTGGTCGAGCACCGGCCGTACATGGCGCACGGTGCGCATCTCACGCAGCTTCAGACGTGGCGACTGCTCGACATCATCGCGGAGCAGGTAGGAGTCGTGGCACGCGCAGCGTTCCCGTACCTTTACCGCAGGCAGACGAATGCATATCTGGAGGCACTCGGAGCGGGAGCGCCGATCGGGGTCAAGGACTTATCCGTCAAGCAGGCGCAGAAGCTCTTCATCCGCTAGTGTCCGATTGTCGAACCCCCAGCGTGCACTCCAATCGGGCGGGTCATCTGAGGACGCGTCGAAGGCAGGGTTCTCCAGTTCGCGCTTCAGCTCGCCCATGCGCGTGGCGCTGCGGTCGAGGACCGTCTTGCGGGCTGTCTCGCTACAGTGTCGTGCTGCTTCGGGTTCGATACAGTGGGGGCTGTATAGTCACTGTTGTGTTGACTGTGACTTCTCGCTTGGACGTGATGAACCGGCTCGGGCGGGCGATGGCTGATCCGACCCGGTCGCGGATTCTGATGGCGCTGCTCGAGGCGCCTTCCTATCCGGCGGTGCTTGCGCGGGATCTCGGCCTGACGCGTTCGAACGTGTCGAACCATCTGACGTGTCTGCGCGACTGCGGGATCGTGGTCGCCGAGCCGGAGGGCCGGCAGCATCGGTATGAGATCGCGGATCCGCACCTTGCCCGTGCTTTGACGCTTCTGGTTGATGTCACACTCGCGATTGACGAGAGCGCGCTGTGCATCGATCCGGCCTGCACTGTTTCGGGCTGCTCTGGGTCAGCGCAGTGACCGCGGTCGCCGTCACGGACAGCCGTCGCGCGGTCCTGCATCGACGGGTCCGGTTCATCGTCGGGTTCACCATCACGTACAACGTGGTCGAGGCGATCGTCGCGATCTGGGCCGGGGTGCTCGCCTCGTCGGCCGCGTTGATCGGGTTCGGGTTGGACTCGGTCGTTGAGGTGCTCTCGGCGGCCGCGGTCGCCTGGCAGTTCACTCGCAAGGATCCGCAGCGGTGGGAGAAGGCGACAGTCCGAACGATCGGGGTCGCGTTCTTTCTCCTGGCCGGCTACGTGGCGGTGGATGCCGTGCTCACGCTGACCGGCGTGGAGGCCGTTGACCGTAGTCCGCTCGGAATCGGCATCGCCACGGTGAGTCTGCTGGTGATGCCGGCGCTGGCGTGGTTCGAGTTCCGTACCGGTCGCGAGCTCGGCTCCCGGAGCGTGCAGGCCGACGCCAAGCAGCTCGTCCTGTGCATCTACCTCTCCGGGACCGTCCTGGTCGGGTTGCTGTTGAACGCGCTGCTCGGTTGGATGTGGGCCGATTCCGTCGCCGCGCTGGTGGTCGCGGTGCTCGCGGTCCGGGAGGGCATCGAGGCGTGGCGCGGGGACGTCGAGTCTCCGTTCGAGGTCCTCGAGGAACTCGACGAGGACGACGACTGATGCTGGGAACCATCGCGACGGCTGTGGGATTGTTCGCGGCGACCAACATCGATGACATCGTCATCCTGACCGTGCTGTTCCTGGCCTCCACGAGAGGCGGACCGCGGCCGTGGCAGATCGTGCTCGGGCAGTACCTCGGTTTCGTGACGCTGGTCGCGATCAGCGTCGTCGCTGCGCTGGGACTGACGATCGTGCCCGACGAGTGGGTCGGCTTCCTCGGCCTGATCCCGCTGGTGATCGGCGTGATCGGCCTTGTCCGAGCGATCCGCGACGGCGGCGACGAAGACGCCGACGAGTCGACGCTGAAGAACCTCGGCCTGCTCGGGATCGCGGGAATCACGATCGCGAACGGCGCCGACAACATCTCGCTGTACACGCCCGTGTTCCGCACAATCTCACCAGTCGATACTGCGATCACGATCGTGGTGTTCCTTGCCCTGGTCAGCGTGTGGTGCCTGCTCGGCAAGCTCATCGGCACCCACAAAGCCGTCACGGAAACCCTCGAACGGATCGAGCCCTGGCTTGTCCCTGTGGTGTTCATCGGGCTCGGGCTGTTCATCCTGATCGAGTCCGGCGTCGTCCCCCGCCTGATCGGGGTCCTCACCTGATGTTCCCCAGCTCCCACGCGAACCCGACGTCCGCGGCGATGCCGGATCCGGCTGGAGCCGAGTCTCCCGCAGGCCCGGCCAAGCAGTCCGGGCACGGGCGACGTCGGCGCGGCATCCTAGGGATCGGTTTGGGGGTCGCCGTGGTCGCCGTCGCCGGCGATCAATCTTTGAAGGCCGCGGCCGAGTCGACGTTGACCGTCGGCGACCGGTATCCCATTCTCGGCGATGTGCTTGCCGTGCAGCTCGCCTACAACGCTGGCGCGGCGTTCTCCCTCGGCGCGGCTGCGACTCCTTTCATCACGTTGATCGCGGCAGCCGGCGTCGCCGTAGCGGCCTGGCTCATCGGAAGGACATCGTCCCTGTCCTGGATGATCGGGCTCGCGCTGGTCCTGGGCGGCGCGCTCTCGAATCTCATCGACCGGCTCGCCCGGCCCCCCGGCTTCGCTCGCGGCCATGTCGTGGACTACCTCGCCTACGGTGACCTCTTCATCGGGAACCTCGCCGACATCTTCGTCTTCGCCGGCGTCGCCGTGTGCCTGGCCCTCACTCTCACCGGCAGACGCCTCCGCACTGAACGCTCACAACCTGGACGATGAAAGCCGAGCCACCCATCTCACGCCGTATCGCCGCGGTCCTCGCGTGCGTGGTCGTACTCAGCACCGCCGGATGCGCGCCCACCGCCCTGCAGGAGCAATACCGGGAGGGCAGCACCAAGAACTACGTCGCCGGCGACGGCACGATCGCCGAATGGTCTCCGGACTCCCGCGGTGAGCCGGTCGAGTTCGCCGGCACGACGGAGACCGGCGCGGACGTCACGTCTTCCGACTACCGCGGACGTGTCCTGGTGGTCAATTTCTGGTACGCGGCCTGCGCGCCCTGCCGGGCCGAAGCACCCGACCTGCAAGCTCTGAACGAGAAGTACGAAGACCAAGGCGCCGACTTCCTCGGTATCAACATCCGCGACAGCGCCGACACCGCGATCGCATTTGCGGGAACCTACGGCGTCACCTACCCGTCGATCATTGACGTGCGCGACGGAACCGCCGCCCTCGCCTTCGCGGGTGAGTTCGCCCCGAACGCCGTACCGACCACCGTCGTGCTCGACCGGCAAGGCCGGGTCGGAGCCCGGATCCTCGGCCGGATCCCCAGCCGGACGACGCTGGACACCCTGATCCGCGACATCCTCGACGAACCCGAAAGCCCAACCTCGTGAGCTGGGGCGACTACGCATTCAGCGGCGGACTCTACCTCGCGATCCCGGTCGCGCTCCTTGCCGGGCTGGTCTCGTTCGCGTCGCCGTGCATCCTCCCCCTGATACCGGGCTACCTCGCCTACGCGGGAGGCACCATCACCACCGAAACCGCCAGCCGACGCCGAGTCGTCGCCGGAACAGCCCTGTTCGTCGCCGGCTTCGCCACCGTGTTCATCGCGTACGGCGCCGCGTTCGGTGCGCTCGGAGCGTTCCTCATTCAATGGCAGGACCTGATCACCCGGATCCTCGGCGCCGTCGTCATGGGACTCGTGTTCATCGGCAAGATCCCGCTCTTCCAGCGCACCATCCGGATACCGCACCAGCCCGCCGTGGGACTGCTCGGAGCGCCCGTGCTCGGCGTCGTCTTCGGGCTCGGCTGGACGCCCTGCTTCGGCCCCACCCTCGCCGCGATCTCCGCGCTCAGCCTCGACACCGGATCCGCGGCGCGCGGCGCACTCCTCGGGTTCGTCTACTGCCTCGGACTCGGCATCCCGTTCCTGCTCGTCGCCCTCGGCTTCACGTGGGCCACACAAACCCTCCAACTACTGAAGCGCCACATCCACGCCATCAACCTCACCGGCGGCGTGCTGCTGATCCTCACCGGCATCGCCATGCTCACCGGCATCTGGACCACGCTCATCTACACCCTGCAGAACCTCATGAACGGCATCGTCCTACCCATCTAGCTGTATGAGGCCAGGACGTTGTTGACGCGAATTGGCACGAGCGTGGCCGGCGGCTGACCGTCCGCGGCACCGTGCGGGCGGTGGTAGTTGTAGTGCAGGTTCCAGCGCTCGAGGGCGTTGGCGCGTTCGTCTTCTGAGGTCCATGTCCGTGCATAGAGGAACTCTTCGGTAAGGATCCGGTTGTACCGCTCGATCTTTCCGTTGTGGCGGGGCGTATAGGGCGTGATCCGTTGGTGCCGCGACCCGGCCAGTGCATCGGCGAACGCTGAGGCGCGGTAACAGGATCCGTTGTCGGTCACGATCCGTTCGATGTGCGTGATGCCATGAGCCGCGAACCATGCCCGCGCTCGCGCGAGGAACGCAACGGCCGTCGCGGCCTGCTCGTTCGGCAACGCCTCGGTGTACGCGAGGCGTGAGTAGCCGTCAATCGCTGAGTGGAGGTAGACGTAGCCGGCTCGCGTGCCGCGGGTTTTCGTCCGCGCGACGGCGCGAGCTTCCGGGCTGTCCTTGCCATGAGCCCGCCATCCGCCGCCATCGGGGATTCGGCCGACCTTCTTGACGTCCAGGTGAACCATGTGGCCGGGGCACCGAGCGACAATCTTCCTCGCTTCGCGGTTACTTTCCCCGGTCGGGTCGATGAAGCGGCGCCGGTTGAGCTGCAGGTCGGTGAGGATGCGACTCACCGTGCGCCGACTGATCTGAATGCCGACCTGTTCGAGCTCGAACGTGATCCGAGCCGCTGACCACTTGTGCTCGCGCCGCATGCGTTCGACTTCGCGAACAACGACGTTGGGGGTGGCTGTCGGGGATTGCTTAGGCGTCGATGAGCGGTCGAGCAGACCGACCTCACCGAACTCACGATGGCGATTGGACCCACTTTGACGCGGTAGCGCGGGAGATTCCCATCTCAGCTGCCACGTGAGCGATCGGCCGGGTCTTGCAACGCTCGACCAGCCGCCGACGTCCCTCGACTGACAGTGGCGAGTTGCGGTGAGTCATGCACGTCCTTCGAAGAATGTTCCAGTCGAGTCGCTGAGTCCCGGACCAAGCCCCCCATTCAGCCGTCGGCTACTGACCCTCGTGGTCGCCGCCTGACACGCCGAGCCCGACGTTCGTGGTGTCGCAGCAGGCCTCCGGCGATTCGGAACTGGCTCGACGCCGCCTATGGGCGGCGCCATGGGCGAGTACTACGAGGAGGGAGATGACCGCGAGCGCCGCGATCGGCGCCGTGTGAGCCTGAACCCAGCCGGACAGGGTCGTTGAGAGCCTGGCGACACCGCCGGCACGGCCGGTCGCGACGAGGTTGTTGTCGGCGGTGGCGGCGGGCCACCAGTACCACGCGAGGTAGACGCCGGTGAGCAGCAAGACGGCGCCGGTGATCCGGGGGCCATAACTCCCGAGGCGTGCGACGTGGCGGGTTAGGCCGGTACCCGCGGCGGTGGTCGCGAGTGCGAGCAGCAGCAGGATGCTGGCTGAGCCGGCGGCGTAGACACCGAAGACCAGCAGCAGCCCCGCGTAGCTGGCGGTGGCCTGTGCCTGGGCGATGACAGCAAGGATCACTCCGAAGGTGCACGACAGGGAGGCGAGGGCGTAGCCGATCCCGAAGACCAGCATCCGGGCGGTTGGCGGGAGGCCTTCGGTTGCTCGGCCGGTGATCCGGGGCAACCGCACGGAGATCGAACGGCCGGCCAGCATCCACAGGCCGAGGAGCACCAGTAGGACGCCTACGGCGAGACCGAGTTTGGGCGCTGCCTGGATCAGGCCCCGAGCCCCGGCGCTCACCAGCAGGCCCGCAGCTGCGAGGGTGCCGGCGAACCCGATCGCCAGTGCGATTCCGGACCGCAGGGCCCTCAGCAGCCGCACCGGGACGGGCGAGGCGTCAGCGTCGCCGAGGGTCTGGCTGATCCAGGCCGGCAGCAGCGCGAACCCGCATGGGTTGACCGGCGCCACCATGCCGGCGGCGAAGGCGAGGCTGAGCAATCCGCCCATGGATCAGGCTCCGGCCTTGACGAGTTCGGCGGTGATCGTCTTCGCGTCGGGCTCGGTGGCACGGAAGGTCACCTTGCCGTCGCCGTCGATGACGATGAGGGTGGACAGGGCGGCAACGTCGAATCGCTGGGACAAGGCGGCACCCTCGTCTATGGCGGCCGGGACGTGTTCGGCGTCGACGTACTCCATGAATCCCTCGATGGTCTCCTTGGACTCGCCGGGGTCCATGTCGACGGCGAGGAAGCTCGCCCCAGCACCCGACTTCTCGGCAGCGGTGGCGGCCTCGCCGAGGGAGCGGACGCCTTCAACGCATTCGCCGCAGCCGACGGAGAAGAAGAACACCGCGGTCGGCTTCCCGCTGGCGGGCAGGCTGACCATCTGGCCGTCGATGCTAGTAACCGCCGCTGGCGTGCCCGCATCTGCGGCTGGTGTGGCGTCGGTGTTTCCGCAGGCGGTCAGAGCCAGAGAGCCTGCAAGCAGGAGGCCGGCGACCGAGAGGGTCGCGCGGCGGGTGCGGGTAAGCGTCATCGGTTCTGGTCGTCCTTCGTGTCGCTGGGGTGGGTGGAGTTCACAGGCGGGCAACAGCCATGCCTGGCGTTGTTGCCGCCGCTGCGGCGCCGCGTGGTCGCGAGGACCGCGAGCACCAGGACGGCGATGCCGGTGCCGATCACCCAGGGGTTGCCGAGGAACCCGCCGACACTGGCCAGCAGACCACCGGCGAGGAGCAAGGGAAGTAGGGCGCAGCAGGCGACCATGAGCAGCGCGGCCCCGGCTCCGAGGAGCAGGCCGCTGCCTCCCGGTTGGTCGTCGTGGTTGGACTTCATCGGAGTGGAGTTCCCTTCGGTGTTCTTGGTCAGCAGCGGCAGTGGCCGTCGTCGGCCACTGCCGCGTTGGCCTGGAACTGGTTGAGGAAGCCGGTCGTGAGGTCGGTACCGATCCGATAGGCAACGGCCACGGGCACGACCTCGGCGCGGGGGTGCTCGGCCAGCCAGCCCGCGGCGTCCTCATCGGAGGTGAAGTAGTGGACCTGGTTGCAGAAGGAGGACCGGATCGAGGTGATCTGGTCGGGGTTGACCAGCGACACCACCGCGGTGGCGGGTTCGACGCTGGTGACGCCGGCGACGGGGTCGATGGTGACCCGGATCGGCTCGCCGCTGGTCGGGGAGACCGACTCCACGCTCGCCGCGCGCTCGAGCAGGGTCGGAAAGATCAGGGTGTCCAGGGCGCACCAGGTGTAGAGCTCCTCACCGGCCACGGTGAACCGGTGAGGGGTGGGGCGCAGGGTGAGGCCCTGGCCGATGATGCGGCCCTGGTCGTCGTACTCGGTGTCCGGCACCGCGGCCAGACCCGTGCGTACGTCGTCGACCGGACGGCCGGCGGCCGCGGCGAACTGCTCGACGGTGACCGGGCCGCCCTCGACGATCAGCCGCAGCAGCGGGATCAATAGGACGGCGTCAAGGCCGGTCTCTTCGGTGTTGTTGAGTCGTTCGGGCAGTTGCGTCGTGAGCTCCGACATGGCGGTACCTTCTTCATGAGTCGGGTGGAGGCTGTCGGCTGCGGGTCACGCGCAGCAGGACAGCTTGGAGATGTCGGTGGTGAAGGCCTTGGCGGCGATCCGGATGCCTTCGGTCATGGTCAGGTAGGGCGCCCATGCGTCGGCGACCTCGGTGACGGTCTTGCCGAGGATGTGGACACCGGCGGCGGCGAGCTCGCCGGCGTCTTTGGCGACGGCGGTGAGACCGAGGATCTCGCCGGTCTCAGCGTTGGCGACGATCTTGATGAAGCCGCGGGTGTCGCGGTTGACCAGCGCCCGGGGCACGTAGTCCAGCGGCAGGACGCGGCAGTCGCAGCGGATCCCGGCAGCGAGCACCTGGGCCTCGGTCATCCCGACCGCGCCGATCGCCGGACTGGTGAAGGTCACCCGCGGCAGCCGGCTGTGGTCCACCGACCGCTCAGCGCCAGCGAACGTGTTCTCGGCGACCATGTTGCCGTGGTGGGCGGCGACGTAGACGAACTCGGGGTGCCCGGTCACGTCGCCGGCTGCCCAGATCCGGGGGTTGGAGGACTGCAGTTGGTCGGTGACCACGATCTCGCCCGTGTCGCCGGTCTTCACCTCCACCGCATCGAGGTTCAGCCCATCGGTGACCGGTCGGCGGCCGAGGGCGACGAGGACCTGTTCGGCGTGGAATTCCTGCTCGCCGCCGGAGATGTCAGCGGTGACAACAACCTGGCCCCTGACGTCGTCACGGGCAACGCGGGTCGGGACCGCACGGCGGACCACGCGGATGCCCTCGTCGGCGAAGACCTCCTGCAGCGCCTTGGATACCTCCGGCTCCTCCTTCGACGCCAGCCGGGAACGAACCAGCAGGGTGACCTTCGACCCGAGCCGGGCGAACAGTTGGGCCTGCTCCAAGGCGACGTAGCCGCCGCCGAGCACCAGCAGCGAGTCGGGAACCTCGGTCAACTCCATCGCCGTGGTCGAGGTCAGGTAGCCGGCCTCCTCAAGACCGTCGATCGGTGGGGCCCATGCGCTGGCGCCGGTGGCGACCAGGTAGTGATCAGCGTCGATCGTCTCGACCGCACCGTCAGTCGCGGTGACCTCAAGAACGGGCGCTTCTGGCGTGCCGGCGAACGCAGCGTCGCCGTGGCGGATCTGCCAGCCGTAGGCGTCGGCGACGTCGACGTACTTCTCACCCCGAAGTTCCTCGACGAGGTCCTGCTTGCTGCTGATCAGCGCGGGCATGTCTACGTCGTCCGCTGTGGTGGCGATCCCCGGGAAACGGTTGCCCGCCTCGGCAGCGGTCTGGCGGGCCTCAGCGGCGGCGATGAGCGCCTTCGACGGCACGCAGCCGGTGTTCACGCACGTGCCGCCGAAAGTGCCGCGCTCGATCATCACCACCGACTTGCCGAGCGTGGTCGCGCGGATGGCGGCGGCGAACGCGGTGCCACCGGATCCGATGATCGCAAGGTCGTACCTGGACTGCATCCCGATTCCTCCCCTGAGTCTTGGGAATTGCTCTTGATGCAGCCACAATGGACCTTCCAGTACGGGGGAAGGTCAAGTGCGACCTGTGACACATCGGAGACCCAGATGAGGATCGGCGAACTCGCCGAGGCGGCCGGCACCACCGCCAAGACCCTGCGGTTCTACGAGGAGCAGGGCCTGCTTCCCGCGGCCGAGCGCACCGCGTCGGGATACCGCGACTACGATCCGGAAGCAGCGACTCGGATCGACTTCATCCACCGCGGCCAGGCTGCCGGACTTACCCTCGCGCAGATCAAACAGATCCTCGACATCCGCGATGGAGGCGAGATTCCCTGCGGCCACGTCCGGGACCTCCTAGACGTTCGTCTGAAGGACATTGAGCGCCAGATCTCGGATCTCGTCTCCCTCCGCGACAACGTTGCCGCCCTCCGCGACGCAGCCGCAGAACCCGAACCCGAGACCTGCAACGCCGACGAGGTCTGCAGGTACCTGTAGCCAATCCGAGATGACGCGCGCAGAGGCGGAGCCTCCTGCCGCGACCTTCCTACGTGACCACAACGTTATGGCCAGCAACATCTGTGGTGGGCATGGACGTTCGGTGCAGTCGTGCTGTTCTTCGCCGGGCTGCAGAGCTTCCCCACCCAGAGCGCGAGCGGGCCCGCCCTCGGATCACCCGGCACCGGCTACATCTGGCTCGGACCCGTCATAGTCGGTGTCGCAATCGCCGCCGCGATCCTCGGCATCATCGCGATCGTCCTCGAGCACCGACGTCTCGCGGCAGAGCTACGCATCGCCACCGCGCCTCACTGAGGGATCGTAAGCGGATCGACAGTGTGGTCGCGGCTCAGATGCCCATGACGAGGCGGATGCCGTCGGCGATCTTCGTCTGAACGTAGCTCGGGAGGTGCCCGACCGGGAACGCGTCGAGAAACTCCCGGCTGACCGGTCCGACTTGCGATACGACCGCCACCGAGTCCTTCTCGAGGCCGGACGAGTCGACTGGTACGAGCACGTTGCCGGGGAACGCTTCCAGCGCGACGTTCGATGTCAACGGCACGACCAGGACGGTGGCGATCTGCGTGGCGAGCAGCCAGTCCTCCTGCATGACGACGGCAGGACGCCGCTTCGCCGGTTCCGATCCGCGCGGTAAACCGAAGTCGACCCAGACGACGTCGCCGTGGGCGATCACCACTCCGTCGCCTCGAGCATGCGACGCTCGGACTCCGAGAGGAACGGGCTGTCGGCCGAGGGCTGCCCGACGCGTTCGATGACCGCGTCGGCCAGGGCGGTCAGCTCTGCCTCGCCCTCGAGTTCCTCGACGAAGCGGCGGCCAGCGCGTCGAAAGAACTCCGAGCGGTTCATGCCGTGCCGGGCGGCCACGCGTTCGAAACGCTCGAAGTCGCCATCCGGGATGGAGATCGCGGTCTTCATTGCCAAAGTATAACCGGTCATACCGATTGTGTCGCCAAGGGATCGATTTGGCAACGACCATCGCGGAGCCATGGCAGGGCGCGGCCCGGGTGGATAAGGATCAGCCATGACCCGTTCTGACCTCGAGCCCACTCGGCCAGCGCCTGCACTTCCCAGAGCCATCCGACCCCTCGTGATCGGGGCTGCCCTGTGCCTCTTGATCCTCTTCATCGGACAATGGCCCCAAGCCTGCAACGGAGTTCAGGTGTGCCCGCCACTTTCCCTTCGACCTGGCACAGCCGCCGTCTGGGCCATGATCGTCGGGTTCACTGCCTTGGCTGCGAGCGTGGTTCGCGTCACGATGCCCGCGTGGGCTGGTCGGACCGCGATGGGAGTGCTCATCGCGCTCGGTGTCGCCGGAGCCGTCTTCACGCTGCTAGTCACCGGCTTCTAGGATCACCACCGCATCGAGGGCGGCGCCTCCGAGCGGCGCTCCTGTGCGCTGAGGGATCGGCACATGCGACCAACGGTCGCCCCGCAGCCGGAAGCCGCGATCGACGACCAACTCGCTCGCCGCTGATGATCTCGAGCTGCCACATGCCGCCGCCCAGTTCGACGGTCTCGCCCGCGGCACCCAGCGATTCGTCGGTGCGGTCCTGCTCCACGCCGCTGGCCCTAGAACGCAAACCCCGAATACGCCGACCAGAGCCAGCGTCAGGTCAGGTAGCACTTCGGTCCGAGCATCGGCAGCGGTCTTCCCGGCGGACTCGGGTGGCGCGGGTTGCCCAAGTTCGTCAGAGGGTCCCAGGTGAACACCCGGACGTACATCCGGTCGAGCAGCGCCTGGACGTCGAGCTTGGCCCTCTTTAGCGTGCGGTGCGGCATGTCCCCCCAAGCGCCGAGTACCTCGGTCGCCCCGTGTCTGAGCAGCACCTGTTCGATCGCCGCGCAGTTCATCGCCGACAGCGATGCGTTGAACGCTGAGAGCCGGCTCGGCTTCGGCGAACGCTCCGGATAGAGGTTCAGCATTACCCAGCCGGCGTAGCCGTGGTGCACGCTTGCTTCGATGAGCCTCTTGACGGTCTTGTCCGCCTGTGTTTCTGCCGCGTGCGAGGGGTTCATGCCGATCGCGATGAGCGGTGGCCCGCCGGCACTCGACCCGGATGTGCTGCCGAGGGCAAAGCGGTGCGACTGCACGCCGGGATCCGGCTCCCAGAAGTCGGGTTCGTGGCCCGTGGGGTACTCGATCACTGGGGTCGTCTGCAATGCCGCTACCCGAAGAGATACGACAGCTCGCCGTTGTAGAGATAACGGATCTCGTCGGGGGCGTCGAAGTCCACCTCGCCGGTCACGACGATGCTCTCGTCGGCGTCCTTGTCGAAGTAATCCGGGAAGTCTGCCTGATTCTGCTTTACGGCGCTCAGGAACTGTAGCAAGTGCGTGCGCGCCTCGGCGTCGGCGATCCCGAGGTCGACCTTGCGGCCCGTGATCTTCTCCCGGAGACGGGCGCTCAGCGTCCCTGCCTCGTTCGTGTACTCGTCGATGTAGCAGCGCGTTGCCCTCGTCCGCATGCAACAGGACTCTACCGGGCGGCGTGCGGCGGTCGACGGCTGCCAGGCGGTACAGGCCTACCCGGGTTTTTCGACGAGCTTGAGCCTCGGTTGTGCGCCGGTCACGGCACTGAAGCCCTCGGCTGTCGAGCACTTCTTGATGAGGTGCTGGATCCACGCCTTCGTGTAGCGGTACGAATTCGTCGGCTCGTCGTACTCGCAGAAGTCGGAATTGGTCCTTGCCGGGTTCGGATCCCCGTTGAGCGGACGGATCTTCTTCCGTTTCCAGGCTTCGGTGAAGTGGTAGACGTTGAACACGTAGGGAATCGCCGCCTGGATTTCCTCGGCGGCTTTCGTCGGCATGTATCGGCCCAGCCCGGAGACGGGCTGCTGCCGATCACGCACGATGACCTGGCCCCGGCGGCCGAGCCTCTCAGCGAACTCTCGCTCGTCGTCGGTCATGTCGGCGTAGTTCGTGAACTGTATGGCGATCGCATCCGGATCCTTCGGAGCGAGCTCGACCATGGCGCGGAGCCTGAACTCGTAGCGCGAGTCGCTTGTGACCGAGTCGTCGAGGCCGGCCTCGTATTCCGTGACGAAGCTTCGGAGGTCCGCAGGCAGCGTGCCGCGGAACTTCCTCAGCGCCTGCTCTCCCTGGGGCGTGAACGTGCCGACGAAGATCGGCAGCCTCAGCCGCAAGGCCAGCGACTGGTTCTCTCCGAACTGCTCGGTCAGCTCCGACTCGTAGTTGACGAGGAGCGCATGGGCATGGCCGGCGAGGTAGAGCATGAGCGCCTCGTCGGCGTGCGCGTGTCGGTGCTCGAGGCGGTTCCTGAGCTTGATGAACAGGGCGAGGTTCGCGCGCACCGGGTCGGAGTCCGCCGGCCACCGCTCCTTCATGGAACGCTCGAGCTCCCACCGCTTCGGCTCGCCATCGATCCTCAGCAGACGCCTCGTGAAGTTCGGGTCCCAATACCGGAAGTCCACGTCGTCGCGGACGAACTGGGCGTGGAGCAGGTAGAGCCACGCCAGATGCATGTGGATGACGAACCCCTCGAAGGCGCGGGCCTCAGCTGAGTCGTTGTAGAGGCGCACGGCCAAGCATGCCTCCTCGATGCTCGCGTCAAGCGTGGCTTGCCATCGTGGAGGTCGGGCCATGGCATGAGGCTAGCGCCACCATCGCGAATTCGAGCGATCTGCGCGATAACCAGCACTGCAGCGCCGCGAACGTCGCCTCGCATGGATCGGGGGCACGCCGACGTCCGAAACGGGTTCTGCACGCACCGTTGGATTCTTGTGAAACGTTGGCGTATGTGAAGGCGTCGGGCCGCCGCGCGCATTCCAGCCGCTTAGCAAACGCCAAGGTCGGTGGACGCCGTCGCAGCATCACCGACAAGCACGTCAGAAGGCGCAGGAGCTCTACGACGAGCGGCGCTTCACCATGGCGCAGGTCGCGGTCGTGGTCGGCGTCAGCCGGGCCTCAGCAGATCGCTGCGTGGAGACTGAATGGCATCCGCGGTAGGAGCGAACGAGAGAACCGCGCGCACGTTCGCAAATCTTCGGACCGACCGGCCGCGTTTGGTAGCTGCCTGGCTCGCGCGCGGTTGGCGACCGGCTGCCGTCGCGCTGCTGCGAGCCCGCACAAGTGCGGCACGGCGCGCTTGGCGTGCACGTCGCCGCATCGGTGCCCGAGGACGCCGGGTGCGGAATCCCCGGGATCGCACGCTCGCGGCCGCCGACCCGCTGGGTAGGGTCACGACATGGGGATTGCTGGGGAGCGGGCTCGGGTACTGGTGACGGTCAAGGCTTCACCCCAGCCTTCAGCGAAGTACGGGGACACCGTGTGCGTCGCCGGGTTGCGGATCGATGAGTCGCCGCACCGGTGGATTCGCTTGTACCCGGTGCCGTTCCGCTGGTTGAGCTCTAGCAGCCAGTTCAGCAAGTTCGACATCATCGACGTGAGCGTGAATCGACGAGCGCAGGATAGCCGCACCGAAAGCTTCGTCCCAGATACGCAGTCGATCGAAGTGGTGGAGCATCTGGACGGCTGGGCTGCTCGGGCGCCCTACATGAACATGCTCCCGGCGACAACGACCTGTCGGCTGATACGTGAGACGGAACGGGATCATGCCGCCCCATCGTTGGGGATGGTGAGGGTAGCGGGCCTAGAACGATACGCGCTCGAGAATCACCCGGGCTGGACGGCCGAGGAGGAAGCGAAGATCGCTAAGGCCATGCTGAGCTCGGAGCTGGACCTGTTCGGAACGAATGCTCCGCCGGCGACGAAGCTCAGAGCGCCGCGACTGAAGCTCCGGTATCAGTACAAGTGCCTAGAGCCCGAGTGCCCGACACATCAGGGGTTGAATCTGGACTGGGAGCTGACCGCACTGCAAAACCGGTATCACCGTGAGTCGATCGGTCGCCTGCGGGAGATCGTCGAGGACAAGTTTGTCCGGCAGATGTTCGAGGGCCGCCGACAGACATCGTTCTTCATGGGCAACTTCGAGGCCCCGTTCAAGCGGTCGAAGTTCAGCGTGCTCGGCATCTACTACCCGCCGTTGGCAGTGGCCTCGAAGGTGCGCCTGTTCTGAGCCACTACGCGCCGACGACCTGGTTCATGCGGTTGCGGAGGGCAGTAAGAGCCTCGCGGCGATGGCAATGGAGCTCCGACGCTTCGAAGCAAAGTAACGCGACCCTCTCGGTGCTCGCCAGATCCGCGACCTCATCGATGGCCGCGGCCGCGTCGGGCGTGGTCAGGCCGTCGGCATACTTGGCACGCGCCGCGCGGCCGACTTCGGTGCGCCACTCCTCCGAGAAGCCGGCGCGGTTGTCGCGGGCGTTTCCGAGCTCGGGTCGGTGCTGGTAGGAGATGCCGGCGGCCTTGAGGGCATCGGCAAGCGCGCGCTTGGAGAATCCCTTCTTGCGCGAGATCGCGTTGAGTCGGACATCCACGAGGATGGTCACCCCGAGGGCGGCCAGGTCTGCAACCAGCAGCTCTATGGTTTTCCCCTCATAGCCGACGCCGGTGAGGCCCCCAGTCTCAGTCCACATGTTGCCCAGCGTACCCGGCGCGGTATGGGCACTCTGGATGCCGCGGCCGCCATTGACACGGGCCGAGTAGCGCGGCGAGTTGCGGGCCGTGAGCGCCCGACCCGGATTCGTTCACGCAGTTGATCATGCGCTGGCCACAAGACGCCAGAGGATGAGCTTCACCAGGTCCTCCGTATCAAGGGCTCCGCCCGAGCGAGCCTCGCTACGATGACGAGCATGCCCGGGCCGCAGCCGCTCCAAACGTTCGATGCCAACGGAGACGACATTCCGCTGATGCTTGCACGAAGCTGGGCGGATGCGACGTACGAATTGCTCAACAGTTCGAAGGAACGACGGCGGCACTACCGCAATCTGGATTCGATGTACGAGCGAATGGACGGTGATGGCATCACGTGGGAGGCGGTCGAGGAGTCGCTTCGACAAGTCTGGACTACCGATTGTCTTCTGATCCTCAGCGCCGCCAACCTTGAGGCATGGGTGCGCAAACTCTACATCGCACGCCGACGCCGTGTACCCGAGTCCCTCGAGAATCTGAAGCGACTTCGGAACGCCATTGAGCATCTCGATGAGGCGGAACTCGATCAGGAGTCATGGACTGCGACGGCGAGAACCGCTGCCGCCCGTACTCGTGGAATCGGCGCGTTGCCGAATCAGTCACTCGCAATTGGCGTGACCGGCGACGGGAAGCTATTCGGGGTGATGACCCATGACGAACTGGAGGGCCTCGTTCTTAGATTGCTTGATGAACTCGCGCAGGAGCTCGATGACCACGCGGGCGACTGGTTCGAGTTCGCGCGGTCAGATCGCTAAGGGGCGGAGGCGCCGCACCGGTGGGACGTGCTCAGCGGGTACGACCCTGGTGATCCTGCGACACGACGGATTCGCTCGGCCCCTCGACAAGGGGCACCGGTTCGGAAATCTCCTGAGACCAGCCGGCGACGCGCCGCTTCAGGTCCTCGAGGACCTGGCCGAGTTCTGGCTCAGGCTTGTCAGACCAAACCGCCGGAAAGAGAACAGTCACTGCAACCCCCTTCGCGCCGACGCGCCTGAAGTCGCCCTTGGCCCACACCGTGGACACCGTTGATGACTCTAGTGACAACCCGCGACCTGGAAGCGAATCATCGGCAGAATTCCCCCATGGCCATTCAGTCGTTCATGTCATTGCAGATCAAAGCCATGCGAGACGCGGTTGGCCCGCCCCTCGCGTCCGTGCGAGTGATCGAGGGAACCGGATTCGTAATTGAGCACGATTCCGACTACTTCCTCATCACCAACGGTCACATCGTCACGGGTCGGCATCGCATCACGGACGACCCCCTGGGGGAAATCAAGGTGCTCCCGAGGTACCTCGATACCGCTCTGCCAATCGAAGCGACCGATCCGGGCCTGGGTGAGGCGGCGCTGATCGGGTTCTCGTCCCGGCAGATTGATCTGTATGACGCGGATGACAGGCCGAATTGGCTAGTTCACCCCACGTTCGGGAGGCGGGCCGACGTGGTCGCCATTCCGCTCGCCCCACCTGAATCCCGAGGGCACTCAGCGATCTCGACCAAGCTGCTGCCGTACTCGCTCGGGTCCGCTGACCCCGCGCCAGAGCTGGAGCCTTCTGTCGACCTGAGCGTCGTGGGCTTTCCGTTCGGCCTTACGGGCGGAGCAAATTCCGCTGTGTGGGTCCGCGGCACAGTTGCCTCGGAACCGACCCTCAACTTCTCCGGGGAGCCGTGCTTCCTCATCGACGCTCGGACGCGGCTCGGCCAGTCCGGCTCGCCAGTTATCCGCTCCGTTCCCACCTCGGGCAACTCGAAATCAGGGGGTGTTCGATGGGAGCTTGTGGGTGTCTATTCGGGTCGGACCGACCCGACCTCCGATCTGGGCAGGGTCTGGCGGTGGTCGGTGCTCGAGACGATTTTGGATAAGCGGGTTCGGGACGACATGAGCTTCATCTAGTCGGCAAGCGGTCCTCAAGTCTCACGACGTGGCACAAGCCGGCCGCATTGAGGGCTCCACGATCCATGAAGTGCTCGGATACCGCCTTGATGCGTTGCGGGAGGCAGGACACCACGACCGCCTGCGCTGGATCCGACATGATAGAACATCACGCGGCCTACCGGCGGGACACAGCCGATTTCTGACTGCTTCCCGCTCAGAATGGGAGGGTACGACTTGTGACGTTGATTTCGAAGGAAGAGTTTCGAGCGATTGCCGAGGACGTTGCGGCGAGTGCATGGAAGATCGAAGTGGTGTCGATCACCGACTATCGAGTGGACATCGGGGTTCGATCCAACTCTGGCAAAGGAAGCTACGAGGGTTGGGTGGATTTCGATCCGCAGACTGGGCATTTCACGTGGGGCGCAAATCCCTACTATCCGGGTGCGAACGGCCCGTTGAGGTTTGGCGATCAAGTCCAAGCGCGACTCATGGAGTTGTTCGGCCGTTCCTAGCGAGACATCCGGCCGTGCTACCTGACGGTTCGCACAACGGATGGCGACGAGAACCAGTGCGACGACGCGAAGTGTGGACCGCGCCCGCGCCGTCGGTCAACGCGGCACTCCGGGTGTCCGAAGCGGATCCTCTCGGCGTTGACGGCGGACCTCTTGTGAGTGCCGGACGTCGCCGAGCAGCGCTCCACGATCCGCAGGGATGTCGTCACTGAGTCGCACCAATAGGACGTCAAGGCGAGTCGGGGCGGCGTCGCTGCAACCGGAGGGACGCGTCGCTGAGCATCGCCGATGGGACGCGGGAAGTATGCGGCGCGCACGGGGATACGTCGACAACAGGCCTCGCGAGGATGCCGCGTCGATCCTGGGCGGCGTCTGGCACGTGCGCGTGCCTCGTTGCGAAGGTGGGATTGCTTCTCTCCGGGGAGCGCCAAATCGGTTGGGGAAAGTTGCCACCGGCGACTCAGCTCGGTAGATCCGGCAACACTCCGACTCTCGCTTGCGGCGGCGGACCCTGGCGACGGCAGCCGTGCAGCGCTCTACCGGCAGAGCGCCTGGCTGCTTGAAGAAGCTGAACACGTCTGGCACTTGAGGGCGGTTGCGTCGCAACCGCGTTACGCCGAGTGCGCGCCGTGGTCTATCGGGCAAGCATGGAGCAGGCACCCGGCGCGGACCTTGAACTCGAGCACGGCGACGAGCGGCTGGAGCCAGCCGACACGAAGCCTGCGACCACGGCCGACGTCGAGCAGCGACCTTGACGCGTCAGTTGTCGCGAGTGATGCGGACGCTTGGCGACGCGACGCACGCGCCGCAGCGGATCGGGCACCGGCGCTTCGCGTCGTGGTGTCGGGAGTGTCGCAGCCGCTTTGTCGCCGGCACACAGCACGCGGCGTTCTGCTCGCAGTCGTGTCGTGACGCGGCGCGACGTCGACAGTCGCGTCATCACAGCGATGCCGCGACATCCGTGCTGGTGCGCCGCTGCGAGGCTTGTCTGTCGCGGTACGTGTCGGTGATTCCGCGTCAGCGTTTCTGCTCGGCGACGTGTCGCAAGCGTGCCTGGCATGACGCGTCGCGTGTCGCGTCACCGCGCCGGACGACGTGCGCGAACGCCGCGTGTCGCGGCGACATGCAGCGCGGTCGCGCAGGCCAGCAGTACTGCTCGACGCGGTGCCGTGTCGCGGCGCACCGGGCGCGACAGGGGGCGGCGTCGTGATCTCGATGGTGAAGATCGCGTCAGGCGAGGATGCGTGGCGCTACTTCCAGGATTCTGTCGCCGTCGAAGCGGGGCGTGGTGACGCTGTCGACTACTACGCCGCGGAGGGGACGCCGGCGGGGCGGTGGTACGGCGCCGGTGTCGCGGGCCTCGGTGTCGCCGAAGGTCGGACCGTGACGCCAGCGGAGCTGTCGCATCTGTACGGCGCTGGCGCACATCCGCTGACCGGTGAGCCGCTGGCGCGACGGTACGTCGTAGTCGCGACACTCGACGAACGGGTCGACGCCCGCGTCAAGCAGCTCGACACCTCGCTCGATGACGCGACGCGCGAGCACGCCGTCGCCAAGATCATCGCCGACGAGACGGCGCACACGCCGCCATCATCCGTCGCCGGGTTCGAGCTGGTGTTCAACCCGCCGAAGTCGGTGAGCGTGCTCTGGGCGCTCGCGCCGACGTCCGTGCAGGATCAGATCAAGGCCGCGCACGAGCAGGCGCTGCAGGAGACTCTCGCGATCCTCGAGCGCGATGCGTTGCGGACCCGCGTCGGGGCCGGTGGAGTGGCGCAGCTCGAGGTGCTCGGCGCGGTCGCGACCGGCTTCGATCACTGGGACTCGCGGGATGGCGACCCGCAGCTGCACACGCACTTGCTCATCGCGAACCGGGTGCAGACGCCGGACGGGCGGTGGCGCACCATCGACTCGCGTCACGCGCTCTCGCCGCACGTCGTCACCCTCTCGGAAACGTACGACGCGGCACTGATGGATGCGCTCTCGAACCGGCTCGGCGTGGAGTGGACCGAGCGGACCGCCGCCGTCGACGAGCGCGGCTACGCCCGCTTCCTGCAAGACCACGGCCTGTCCGATTCGCAGGAGGCGCGGGCGCTGTTCGCCGACGCGAACGGGGTCGCGACGCGGAACCGGAAGTGGGAGATCGCTGGCATCCCGCCACGGCTGCTCGATGAGTTCTCGCAACGATCGGCGGCGATCGCGAAGGCGAAGGACGAGCTGATCGAGGAGTATCGGGCGGCGACCGGCAGGGAGCCGTCCCGGTTCCAGGTGTGGCGGATGCGCAACCAAGCGACCCGCCGCACGCGCACCGCGAAGAGCGTCCGCTCGCTCGAACAACTGGCCGAGGACTGGCGGGAACGCGCCGCTCGCATCACAGACCCCGACGAGCTCGTCGCCGACATCGTCCGTGCCGGATCCGCCCGACTCGCGAAACAGGGCCGCTGGTCGGTGCGTGGCGACGACCTCGCCGATGCGCTCGATGTAGCGGAGGTCGCCGGCCGGGTGCTCGCGCGGTTGGCCGAGGCGCGCGCGACGTGGTCGCGGGCGAACGCAATGGCCGAAATCCACCGGGCACTGAAGCCGATCACGTTCCGCAGCATCCTCGACCGCGACGACGCATCTCGGCGAGTGCTGCAGCACGTCATCGACCAAGCGGTCGCAGTCACCCTACGAGACCCGCTGCATGCGCCGCGCGAATTCCGGCAGTCGGATGGCGCGTCCGCGTTCGCGCCCACATCCCGCGAGCTGTTCACGACACAGCGACTGCTCGACGCCGAGCGCCGGCTCCTGAATGCCGCATCGCGCCAGACCGGGCTTCGAGTCGACGCCGCGATCCTGGAGGCACGGCTCGACAGGCCGGACCCGCACGGGCGCATGCTCGGCACCGATCAGCGTGACGCTGTCGCGATGATCGCCGCGTCTGGGCTCGCCGTCGACGTGCTCGTCGGGCCGGCCGGCGCCGGGAAGACCACCACCCTCGCGAAGCTCCGCGAACTCTGGGAGCAGCAGCACGGGCAGAACTCCGTCATCGGTCTCGCCCCGTCAGCATCAGCCGCGAAAGTGCTCGGCGAGGCGCTCGAGATCGAGACCGAGAACACCGCCATGTGGATCACCGGTTCAACCCGCCCCGCCGCGCGATTCGCGATGCGCCAGGGACAGCTGGTCATCGTCGACGAGGCCGGCATGAGCGGTACCCTCGCACTCGACGAGCTCCGCGCCCAGGCCGAGCGGGCCGGTGCGAAGCTGCTACTCGTCGGCGACTGGGCACAGCTCGGCGCCGTCGACGCCGGCGGCATATTCGCCACGATCGCCGCCTCCCGCGGAAAGAACGCCGCCGAACTCGACCAGGTGTGGCGATTTACCGCCGAGTGGGAACGCGACGCGTCCGTGCTGCTCCGCCTCGGCGACCCCGCCGCGATCGACGCCTACGCGGCGCACAACAGGGTCGAGTCGGGCACGAGCGAGCAGATGCTCGCCGACGCGCTCTCCGCATGGAAACAGGATGTCGCTGACGATCGCGACGCCCTCCTGATCGCGTCCGACAACGCGCAGGTTCGCACGCTGAACGACCACGCCCAGCAATGGCTTCGCGACGCTGGCCGCCTCGGCGAGGCATCCGTCGAGATCTCAGAGCGGATGCGCGCCCACATCGGCGACCGCATCGTGTCTCGCAACAACAACCGCACGCTGCGCGACAGCGCCGGCGACTGGGTTCGAAACGGACAGGAATGGGTCATCGTCCGGATACGGCGCAACGGGGAAGCGATAGTCGAGAACGCCGACCGGGCCCGCGTGACGCTGCCGGTCGACTACCTGCGCGACCACGTCCAACTCGCGTACGCGACGACCGCGCACCGGTCCCAGGGCCGCACCGTCGACACGGCACACGTCCTGGTCGATGAGAGCACCTCGCAGGAGATCTTCTACGTCGGCATGACCCGCGGCAAGCACTCGAACCGGGCCTACGTCACCGCTGGTCTCGCCGACACCGACGCCACCCGGCAGCTCGAGCGCGGCTGGCGGGATGTGCTCGAGTCCGTCTTGCGCTCGACCGGCGCCGAGACCTCGGCGACGGCGACCATCACGCGCGAGCACGAGCGCGTGTCCAGCATCCGCCAGCTCGCGGCCGAGTACGAGACACTCGCGGCACACGTCTCGCACGAACGCTACGGTCCACTACTCGCCGACACGCTCGGCGACCAGTTGCACGACCAGCTTCTGCGCCACGGCGGGTACGACGCGCTCGTCGCGCTCGTCCGCCGCGTGGACGAGCAAGGTCTTCCCGTCCGTGACGTGGTCAGAGACGCTGTCTGCTCGCGTCAGTTGCATGATGCGACGGATGCTGCGGCCGTGGTGCATCAGCGGCTGACCGATCGCCTCGCGGTCGCCGCGGCATCCCGGCCTGACCGCCACAGCGAACACATCGCAGGCCTGATTCCGAGCGTCACGACGGACAACGCAGACATGCGCCGCGCGCTCGAGGAACGCGCGGCCGCGATCGTCACGCGAGCCGAGACCGTCCTTGACCGTGCGCTCGCGGATCGCGAGCCATGGGCGGAGCGACTCGGCGACGCATCACGTGAAGGATGGCGATCCGCCGCCATCGCGATCGCCGCCTACCGCGACAAGTGGGGCGTGACCGCCGCCGACCCCCTTGGGCCCATCGACGACCTGAACCATCAGCGCCGCGCCGATTACACCGTGGCGAGGGGCGCGCTCGATCGTATCGAGCAGACGAGCCCGGATTCACCGAGAAGCCCGCGCCGAGGGCTGGTAGGCGCCGCTTCACAGGTTCCGACCGAACTGCACGAGCATCGTGGACCGCAGCTACGGTCGGCGCCATGAGAGGCGATCTCTACCGGTCGCTCGGCGTCGACCGTCACGCATCCGCCGAAACCATCGCGCGCGCCGCAACCGAGCGCGCCTTCGCGACCCATCCCGACCTGGCCGGCTCCCGCCGTACGCGGCGCGAACATCGCCGGGTCCTGGCTGCGGGTCGAGTGCTCACGGATCCCGATCGGCGGCGCGCGTACGACGAACAGCACCGCCGGGCAGGCCGGACCGGATGCTGGCGAGTCTGGGGCGGTATCCGTGTTCTGGCCGTCCTGATCCCGACCGTGCTGATCGTCGCGTCGGCCGTTGCGATCAACGCGTCCAGCAGTCGGCTGGCAGCGATTGAGGTGGAACCCGCCACGGCCATGGCTCGAATGGTCGGCGCCCAAGTAGCCCACGCGGCGTTCGTCCTCGGCGCCATGCTGGCATTCATCCCGAGCCGGCGCTTGGTGCGCCGAGGCTTTCTCGGTGCGATCATCGCGGGAGCGGCATCGACGCCCGTCCTGGTGCCAACAGCGACCACGGAAATGACAGATGCCGCGACCGTCGCGTTCATAATCACCGGCGCGCTTCTTCTTGGCGCCGCGACAGTCGTGGGCGGCGCCACGACACGCCAGGTCGCGGACACTTACGCGCGCTGGCGGTGGGCGCGACTCGTGCGCATGGCCGAGGACGGTGGCCACGGGATCCTCTACATCGAGCGAGCGGTGCACACCAGCGAACGCTCCCGTGTACTCGCGCTCGATCACGCGACCGGAGAGTGGGTCGAGGAAGACCTCTGGGGCCGGGCCGTTCCAGGATGCTGGCAGCTCGTCGATCGAAATCGCTGTGTCCTGTTGACCCAGAGGGTTCGAGTCGGGCAACGCGACATCGCACGGTGACCAGGCTGTGCCTACCGACCCGGGACCGCCGCCGTGCGGGGCGACGTCACGGACGGCGGCTGTGACGTCGATCCTCTCCGAGTAGCGACCGCTGACGGGCCGACCGGCGACGCCTCGCTCCCTCCATTCAGCTTCCCGAGGTGAACGGACCGTGCCTCCACGCTGTCGAACTCACGGACCTCGGGTCCGCCACGGCTGATGGTCAGCAGCCGCGGGGAGTCGAACTCGTCGCTCAAGAGGAACAGCTGCTGCGGCGCGACACCGGCGCGCGAGGGGACGACGCGCCATCCGGCCCTCACATTCGCCTGCACCAGTTCACGAACGCTCCCGGCCCTCAGAACCGCTCCGCTCCGGTGCGCCTCGACGAGGCGCCCAGCGCCGCTCTGGCGGGCTTGCGCCTCGCGGACCTCGTTGGCGGCGCGACGGCGAACCTCCAGCAACGTGTCGTACCGCGGCCTGCCGGCAAGCTCACGTGCCCGCGAGTCGAGGAGGACGTCTCGGTGAAGCCGGGCGGCGTTGGCAAGCTGGTGAGTGTCGACGGCGCGCCGGAACAGGAGCCGCTCCCGAAGGCGAGCGTTCGTCTCGGTGAAGCCCTCGAGCAGCGCACGGGGAGTCGGCGCGTCCTGCTTCCGAATCTGCGCGATCTCCTTGACGGTTCGCCGTCTGGTGAAGAACTCGTCCGCCGCAGCCGCATTGTTCCGCTTCTCGAACGCGAGCACGCGCTGCAGGCTCCGCGGTGGAAGGCCGGCCCTGGCGAGCGCTCGATCGACGCGCTTCTTCTCGCGCTCCTGCGCCTTGTGCCGCTCGCGTTGCTCCGGCGACGGCGGCTTCGCAGGCTTGGACCGATCCCGCTTCTCGTAGTCGCGTCGCGCGTCTGCGCGCACCTGATCAGCTGTGCGCGCCGCATCCCGGCGAGCCCTGATCGCTTCCTTGTTGCGGTGGTAATACTCCCGCTGGGCCTCGCGATACCTCTCCGGGTTCTCCGCCTTGTAGCGCTCGCGCGCGGCTCGACGCTTCTCGGGATTCTGCTTGCTCCATTCGCGAACGCGCTCGACTTCGCGCGCCCGCCGCTTCTTCTCGGCGGCCTGGGCGCGCATGTACTCGCGGTTCTGCTCGCGGAGACGCTCGAGGTTCTTCTCACGGTGTTCCGCCCGATAGTTCGGGTTGGCGTCCCACCATGCCTGCTTGCGTGCCCGGTCCCGGGCGATGCGCTCCTCTTCCGGGAGGGGACGAGTCATTCGGCCGGGGTGTCTGCGTCGGCCAGGTCCGAGAGGATTGCGAAGAGCTCCTCGCGGTATTCCGTGGGCTCGACGATCGCCCGCCCGACGATCTCCCTGACGGCGGCGAGAGCGACTGGGTCGAGTTCGCCGAGCGGTTCGACGCACCAGGCAAGATCCTCATCGAGCCGGTAGTCCGGCTGGTCGACGTGTACCTGCGGGTAGTAGATGAATGCTGCGATCGCGGTGCGCTGCAGAGCGATGTCGATCTGGTCCTGTGCGGTCATTGTGGTCGGTCCTTTCGGTCGTGCGTTTGAAGGTATGGAGGGGGTCGCGATATGGCCGGAGAACGGTGCGATCTGTGGACGGCTGCCCCGATCTGCGGAACGTCGGAGGCGTCAGCGCCGCCCGACGGAGTGTGCGGTGGACGGCGCCTCACACATGGAGGGCACGGATGTCGGCGACGGGCCGACGGTTCCCGCAGCCGATGACCCCTGCGCTCGTGAGACTGGCCCGCGGTATTCGGCGGGCAGCTCGCCGGCCGGATACGCGGCGACATCGCGAGGCCCGTCCGCTTCGCCGCTGCGCCAGAGCTCTTCGGCGATTTCGTCGAGGAACCGGGTGCGCTCGTCGACGGTGTCGAACTCTCGCGCCTCCACGTCCCCCTCGAGGTAGACGAGCGCCCGCGGACCGCGATGCTCGTCCGAGGCCATCACAATCGCGGTAGGCCATCGGCCGAGGTCCCAGCCGTTCCTGCCCCAGTCGGGGATGGCGTGCCATCCCGCCCGCTCGTTCGCGGCAAGGAAGTCATACCCATTCCCGTGGGTCTCGACGATTCCTGCCCTTGCCAGGGGAAGAAGGACGCGGCGGCGTACGTGCGAGCTTGATGGCGAATCCGGGGCGGATGCCGCGGACTGCTCCGCGAACTCGGGAGCCTGCATCGCGTTGTCCTCTCGGCTGAAGTCGACGGCGGCCCCCGCGTGTCGCGGAGGCCGCCCCATGGGTCACCGTGCGAGGTGACGCGTCTGTTCAGGAGCGAGTTGCTGTTCCGCCGCCGCGGTCGCTGCCTTCGGGGCGCGATCGATCACCACCCGCCCGCTGGCGAGGTCAGCACCGATCGCGCGGAGCGCGAACTCATGTGATGGACGGGTGTTGCCGTCCTTGTCCTCGTAGGTCGAGAACTTCAGGTCACCGGTCGCGACGAAGGCGTCGCCGGACCGAAGGGTGCTCGCGATCCGCTCGGCGAGCGGCTCGTGCCAGACGACGGCGTCGTGGAACGCGATGTTCGACACGACGGGGTAGCCGTTCTCGTCGCGGACGAGCTGCCCGTTCTCCCGCTTGTAGTCCTCCTCCACGAACCGGAAGCGGATCTTCGGACCGTTGTCGTGCTCCAATCGCTCCGGATTGGTGACCAGCCGCCCCTTGAGCGGGATGTTCTCCTTCGTGGTTGCCATGACTCCTCTACTCCCTCCAGGGCCACCGGATGCGGACCTCACCCTTCCGATGCCACCCGCCGCGCAGCGACGGCCGCGGCGCAGGGCGGTGTTCGTCGGAGGAGCGCAAGTACATGGAAGTTCGCGAGGCGAAGCGGCATCCGACGTCGCAGCCCGAGGCGATCGAGCAGATGGTGCACCTCGTCGTGCGCGCGGCGATGGAGCGGAACGAGGTCTTCGTGTCGCTCCGCGCCGAGCCTTGAGTACTCGACGTGATGGAGATCGTCGCGGCGAAGATCCCACCGGTTCCCGCACACGGCGCATACCGTCCCGGCCGGCGATCGCCGGCGCTGCTCCGCGTGCCACTCCTCGCGGCGCTGCCGCCACTGAGGCGAGTCGATGTACGCGTCATAGCGCTGCTTTCGCGTAAGCCCCAGCCCGGCCCGAGACCGGCCCGCGGGTGCCATCGACATCAGGCTCGCGAATTGTCCCAGGCGCGGAGTCGCGCGGCGTACGGGCTTGCGGCCTTCAGGCGTGCGGCAACGAGCTCGCGGTCTCGCTCGAGCTGTTCGGCGATCGGCAGCTTGATCCAGGGTGAGAGGTTCACGATCGCGGGCTTGAGCTGCCGGAAGAACACGAGCGCCGTGCCGAACGGCAGGGTACGAATCTCGCTCGCCCGCAGCACTCGCTTCTCCTCGCGCGCGTATTGATGTGAGACGCCGCTCTCCGAGGTGGAGTACGAGCGGCGCTCGAGTTCGACCTCGCCGACGAGCGTCTCGAGATCTTTGAGATCGGATGGGTCGGATCCTCCGGGGAGCACGATCTTGAGGCTCGCCGCTCCCCACATTGCTCGGGCGCCCTCTCGTCCCCACGCCATCTCAGCCTGCGAGATCGACTGCAGCACCACGATGACCGTCAGCCCCGACCCACCGCTGTAGCTGATGAGCTTCGGCAAGGTCGGGATCTTGAAGTTCGCCGCTTCGTCGAGGATGAACTGCACCGGAGGATCCAGCCTCGCACCGGGCGACGCGCCGGCGATGCCCTGCGCGACCGCGGAGATCTCCTCGACGAGTGCGACGATGAGCGGTTCGAAGGCGGCCGCAGATGTGGCATCCCCGATCAGGTAGAGCGTCCCGCGCGACATGATGAAGTCGAACGGGTCGAACGGTGCGTCATCCTCGTCAGGGATCATCGACGTCCGCACCTTCGGCGACGCCATGTACGCGACATCCGCATATGCCGCCGCCCAGTCGTTGCCGCGCTGCTCGGGGCTGCCGGTGAGCACGGCGTTGAGCGACCGCGCGGTGGCTCGGTCGGCGTCGGGGAAGCTGTTGAGGATCTCAAGCGCTTCGGTCTTCGCGAGGTTCGGGTCGCTCATCCATCGCCAGAAGTCCTCGATCGTGCGGCCGTCGAGCGCGGCCGCGTGGAACAGCGCGAGGATGATCTTCTTCGACGTCGCTTCCCAGTAGCCGGCGTTCTGCACTCCCTCGAACCCGTCACCGGGAATGAGCGACGCCAAGCGTCGCATCGCAACGTCGAGGTCCTCTGCCCCTTCGAGCGGCGACCAGCGCAGCTGGTTTCCGGCGCCGGCTGCGACGCCGCTCGGGTCGAAGACGAACACCGGCCCGCCCGTCCGCTTGCGGTGCTCGATCGTCAGGAGGAGGTTGTCCGCGCGAGTGGACGTCGTCACGACCGCGCCCATCGCCTTGGTGAGCATGGGCACGATGAAGTTGAATCCCTTGCCCGACCGGGACGGGCCGACGAGGATTGCCGAGTCCTCGACACTCATCCATATCGGCAGTCGATGCGAGCGACCGATGCAGTAGCCGACGTCCTCGGGGCGTGCCGCCTTCAAATTCACGGAGGGGCGGAGGGTGCGCGCACGGGCGACGAGTTGATCGGCGCCTGCGTGCTTCGCGAGTTCTAGTCGCCGGGCGGTTCCCTTGCGAAGCGCCTCGGTAATTGCTGGGTCGCGCCGAAGTGCGGTCCAAGACGCGAGAGGCAAGATGGCTGCAGCGGCGAGGACGGCAACAAGTGCCCAGTGGTCGGCCGCGGATACCGGCTGCGAAGTGACGGATGTCGGATCAGGCTGCGCATACAGACCCACCAGTTGCCACACCGTGAGCGGCGGATACGAGGTTGACGTTATCGCAGCGAGCGCGAAGACCGCGGCGGCCTGGACCGCAGCAAGCGCCGCGACGATGCCGATGCTCACGAGTGCAATGTTCGCGCGCCAGGAGTCCGGTGATCGCATAGGTGGTCCTCTCGGTCATCAGAATGATCCCGAGGCTGGCGCACCTTGGCCGCGCCGTACACGCTCGCCGTACACTCAGATCATCGCGCGGGCCGGTGCGCTCCGAACAACTTCGAGGAGTCCGGCCACAGTGCGTTATTGGCAGCCGAAACTGCGAGCCGTGCAGCGAGGCGAGTGGGTTCAGTTCGACGGGTCGCGACGCATCGCAGTCAATCGCGTTGTTCAGAGATCGAACCCGCCGCGGTCACTACTGCGGGCTGAGACTTGGTCGCCGGATGTTGCAGCTCGAGCGTTCCTCGGCTATTTCCCGCTCGACGAACTCCGACTTGCGGCCGAATGTGTGTGGGACGAGTATCAGGCCGCCTCGGCGGTTCCGCGGGAGGAGGCGGCGATGGCCCAGCCCCATTACAGCGGAGTCGGGTGGCATCCGCTGCTCAACGCCGAGGAACGCACGCCAGGCGTCTGGACAATGGTGGACTCGACCGGCCGTGCTTATGGAGCCGTCCGGATCCTCCGGCAGGGCGGAGAGATCGTCTACGTCGGCGAACTTCGTGGCGAACGCCTCAGTGGGTGGAACGCGCGCCTGCGCGATGCAACCGAGCGTGTTCACGCTGTTTACGTGGCATCGCTGGACCCGCCGCGCGCTGCGGCAACGTCGAACGTCTCCAGTGGCCTTGGGTCGATCACCGCGGGGGGCTGATCTGCTGCGACGTTCATGTGGATCGGCGACGCGCGATTCTTGGCACGATGGTTCGTGACCGGTCTCCACAGTTCATGCTGGCGGTCCCGTCGAGCCGCCTACTCAGCTAGCTTGGCGCGCGTTAACGACGCCGGCGGCACAGAGCCCGATTGCCCGGCTTGCGCCACACGTTGTCATCCCGGCCCATCGGGACAGGCCGAGTGTCGTTTGGTGCGGCCTAGTGGTGATGCTCACAGCTGTCGAGTCCAGACTGCATCTCTAGGAGGCATACGGGCTCGGCCACCGATTGACGTCCTCGTACGAGTCTGCTCGGTTTACGACCCACCCCAAGCCACCGCGATGGGCCATCCGGCGAGCCGAGGCACAGCATGGACTGACGGGAACGATTGCGCCAGGGCCTTAGGATCAGTGATCGACATCGTCGCGCGGTCGCTCGGGATCTGCGCCCGAACAGACATGGAGCATGTGTGCCAAACGAGGAGCTCAGCCAACGTGGGTATTTCCTCGACAACGGTCTAGTTGGCGAGCGCTTCGGTCCGTTTGAGGCTCTCAATCTCGGTGGTACATCCTTCACGGCCCTTGCGCGAGCCGGCCTGTCCTTTGCTATGCCCACTGGCGTCGACTATTCGTTTGCGGCGTTTACTCCCCCAGCACGACCGGGCGTCGGAAAGCCCGACCACGTTGTAGCGCGTCGAATGGACGGGCGGCTTGTGCCCGTAGCCGTGCTTGAGCACAAGGCGCCAGGCGAGATCAACACGGAGGCAAAGCGACTCAGGGCCGCCGAGCAGGCTCTATTCTATGGAGCTGTCCTCGGCGCCCGGATCGCTGGCTACACCGCAGGGGGTGCTGTTCACCTTCTGGATGTTCCAAAGTCGCTTGAATCAGACTCCATCGTCGGTATTCAAGATTCGCGCGCCTGGAGCGCGTCACTGCTCGAGGACCTACTTAGCGCCAATCCCGGGGAGGTGAAGGACCCGACTGAGCTCGCGGAGTCCGTCTGGCAGATTATCTGGCACGCGACGAAGGCGGAGCCGAAGGACTGTTTGCTGACGTTCGTTGAGATCTTCATGCTCAAGTTCCTCAGTGACAACCTGCCGCCTAGCGTGCTGCCACAAAGATTTCGGTTCGAGTCCTTGCTAGCCGACGAGGCAGCGTTTCTCGCAAACCACGGCAAGCTGCAGGTCGACTACTATGTCTCCGATATCCGGCCGCAGATCAAGAACCTCTTCCCGGATAATACGATCGTCTCCGAGGCGGGCCTGGCCGAGGTGTTCGGGCTCAAGACTCTCGTGTCCAAGACGAGCGTCATAAACGGCTTCGTCTTCCTCCACTCGTCGGACCGTTCGCTGTCCGCGTTCAACCGGACGTTCGTCGATATCCTTGCTGCGTTCGCGCGGTTCGGGCCACTTACGGCCATCGACCCTGAATTCAAGCTGCGCTTGTACGAGACCTTCCTTCGCCGTTCAGCTCGCCAACAACGGCTTGGGCAGTTCTTCACTCCCCGGAATATCGTCAGTCCCATGGTGCGAATGGCCCAGCTCGGGAAGCTTCCCGACGGAGCGCTCGTGCTTGATCCCGCCGCCGGTGTTGGGGGGTTCATGCTTGAGCCGCTGCTTTTCGATGATGCCTTGCCCGGCAACTACTCATTCTCCGGGGGTGCCGCCGCGCGTCGGGTGCGAACCGTTGGCATCGACGTAGACACAGATCTGCACATCCTCGCCAAGGCGAACGTCCTGCTGCATCTCGCCGAGTCTGTTCGCGACGCTTCGGTGAGTATCAATGCGCTCAATCAGGCCATGGCGAACACGATGGTCCTGATGAATGAGCACGAGATGCTTGGCTCGTTGTTGAATCCGCCGCGCGAGCAGGCGGATGTCATTCTAACTAACCCGCCCTACGTTACGAAGGGTTCGTCTGTAATTCGGGAAGCGGCCGCCGACGTCCGCGGCGACCGCAATGGGCTCGATTTGCGCGACTATTACGACAACGGTGGGCTCGGCGTTGAGGCCCTGTTCATGCGGTATATCAGCGGAGCCCTGAAACCCGGCGGCAGAGCGTTCGTTGTCGTCCCTCTAGGGCTGCTCAACCGTTCCGAGCCGAAGCCGAAGCGCAAGCTGTTGGCCGAGTGCAACATTCTTGCTTCCATCGCGCTCCCGAGGAAGGCGTTCTTCAATACTGCTCAACCGACGTACATCCTCGTTTTGGAGCGTCGCTATACCGACCAAGATCCTCGCCCGGACGTATTTTGCGCGATTGCACGATCGACCGGGGAGACTCTTGACGCCCGGCGAACGCCTACGCCGGATGACAACGATCTCTCGGTAATCGCTGACGCCTTCATCGGTTGGAGTAACGGGGACGATCGCCTTGCCAGAGAGCTGGAGCAGGTCAAGATCGAGCCGGCAGTCGAGTTCGATGAGACTCGCCGATGGGACGTAACGCGCTTTTGGGACGACGAGGAACTGGTGAGGATGGGCGTGCGAGTGCCGCCCGTCGAACGCGCCGAGTTTGTCGATGAGGCGGCTGATACGCTGCGCGAGCTCATCGTCGAGCTCGACGAGGCAAGCCGCGCCCTCGAGGAACTAGTACCTGAGCGAACTGTGGCATGGAGCGTCGGCGATCAGAATCGATTCGAGCTCCGTCCTGGAAAGCGCGTGCGTCACGCCGACGTGCTCGCGCATCCGGGCGATCTACCGGTCCTGTCATGCTTCACCCGATCGACGGCCGAGAAGGGGCGTGTCGACGAGGCGTGGGCGAGAAGCATTGGCGCTTGGATAATTGATAGGCCCACAGTCACCGTCAACGCCACCGGGGCCAGCGGCGTCGGAATAGTGTTCCTCCGTGAGAGCCGAGCCATGATCACCGACGATGTGATCGCGGTCATTCCCACCGCTGGTGGCCTGGATCCGCAGTACCTCGCCGTGGCGCTCTCCTCGGTGATCGCGCAGGGCGATTTCCAGTATGAGGCGAAGCTCTACCAGGGCCGGCTCAAGGAACTGAGCATCCCTGTCCCGGTCACAGCTGAAGGTGCGCCCGACATGGAAATGCAGCGCGCGATCGGTAAGGCCGTGGCACGGGTCGAAGCGATCAAGGAACGGATCACCGACCTGGGCACTTGGAGCAAGCAGACACGTTTGGTCTAGTGCGGTTGCCGATCATCATGTGGCTGCGCCCCGCCATGTTCATCGTTCGTCCGTGTGTCGCATCGGATGCAGAGTCGACCACGCGGCACTAGCTGGCGCCCTAGGGGCATACGGCCTCGACATCGACGCGCTGAGCGGACGCGGGCGACGAGTGGATCGGCGACCGCGTGCTTCGTGACTTCGATGGCCGTGTCGGACAGTGTGCGAAGGAGCTCCCGTCTTCGGGCGAGGCGTTCGAGCGCGATCTTCACGCGCCGGGATCGGGTGAAGGCATCGTGGTTTCTCTCATCTACCAAGCAGATCCGAAGTGCAGTTGCCACGGTGTGCCAGGAGGCCGCCGTTCCGGACTGCTTCCTCGCGCGAGCGGCTGCGGCTAACCCGCATGTAGCCAGTCCGACTTCCTCAGCGGCTCATGTCGGGGGTGAGTGAGATCGTAGATGGGACTCGAACATGTGTTCGGGGGATCGGAGGGTCATCCGGAATGGCCAGAACGAAGGTGAAGATGAAGTTCAATGAGAGCGCATTGCGTGACCTCCAGGCCCAGGTCATGCAGAACCTCGAAGGCAGCGACATCAAGCGTGAGGCGGACGAGGCGGTTCGACAGGTACTTCGCGACGTGGATGACAAGTTCCGAGGTGGGGAACTGGATGTCGTGCAGGCGGAGATCGAGGGTCGTATCGTCGCGCTTGGCATGACGCCGCGCACATCGGAGCTTCGCGCGTACGCCACCGCGATCAGCGAAGGGACGCTTGAACGATGAGCGACGAGATCCGGCGCGAGTTCGACGTGCGTATCCCGGCTGGGGTGTCGCCTGAGGAAGAGGAGCGCATCTTGACACAGGCGGAGGATCGTGAAATCGACAAGATGCTCGACGATCTGAGCGGCGGGTTCTTCTAGAGCTCAATGCAGCGAGGACCCGGCTCGATCCGTGACACTCGGCGCGAGTCGGGGCCTCGCTGCATGCAGTCGCGCTTCTCGGGTGCATACGCTCGAGCGGGCTGGAAGGGACTGCTGACGGTTTCGGTGACTCGTCGGGTTAGGCCGCTGTTGCGGCCTGTGTGGTCATGATCATCTCGTACTCGATGGGTGTCAAACGACCGAGGGCTCGTTGTCGTCGTCGCCGGTGGTAGCTCGCTTCGATCCAGGTCACGATCGCGAGCCGCAGCTCGAGCCGGGTCGGCCAGGTGCGGGTGTTCAGCACGTTCTTCTGCAGGAGCGCGAAGAACGATTCCATGGCCGCGTTATCGCCGGCCGCGCCGACTCGGCCCATGGATCCGACCAGGCCCGCTTGGTGCAGGGCGAGGACGAATCGTCTGGAGCGGAACTGACTAGGTTCAACCGGTCGTTGCAACACCGTCCTGTTGGAGCAACAGTAGTTGCTCGTTGAATGCTTCGGCGGGGGTCTTCCAGCCGAGCGTCTTCCGGGGCCTGGTGTTGAGCGCGTGAGCGACGGCTTCGATCTCCTCCTTGGTCCATCGCGACAGGTCGGTGCCTTTCGGGAAGTATTGACGCAGCAGCCCGTTGGTGTTCTCGTTCGTGCCTCGTTGCCACGGCGATTGCGGGTCGGCGAAGAAGACCGGGATTCCGGTCTCGACTCGGAACTGTGCGTGCGCCGACATCTCCTTCCCGCGGTCCCAGGTCAGCGACCGTGCCAGCTGGGCTGGCAACGTCGACATCGTGGTGGCGAGGGCGTTCTTCATCGTGATCGCGCCATAGCCGGCCAGTGCCGGGCCGTTCTTCGGTGTTTCCTTGTGCCGGTAGCCCTCCTCGCGCGGCAGGTGGACCAGCAGGGTGAGCCTGGTCTTGCGTTCGACGACGGTGCCGATGGCCGAACGCTCCAACCCGATCAGCAGGTCACCTTCCCAGTGTCCGGGGACCGCGCGATCTTCGACCTCGGCAGGCCGTTCACTGATCAGCGTTTCCGGAGTGACGTGCGCCCACGTCTTCCGCCGTGATCGCTCCCGCGGGACCCGTAACGCCCGCCCGGTGCGCAGGCACCAGACAAGCTCTCGTTTCAGCGCGCCCCGCCCCTGGATGTAGAGCGACTGGTAGATCGCCTCGTGGCTGATGCGCATGGTCTCATCTTCCGGGAAGTCGACCTTGAGCCGGTGGGCGATCTGTTCCGGGCTCCATGCCAGGGTCCACGGCCGATCCTTGCGGTGCGGCTTGTTTCGCCCGGTGAACTTCGGCGGGGTCGGTCCCGGGATCGGCGTGCCGTCCGGGCGGCTGATCTGCCCCGCAAGGCGTTCCTGGACGTAGGCCTGCAACCGAGGATTCGCGACCAACTTGGCGACCTTCGGCCGCTTTGCGGCCATGTCGGCCTTCCACTGCGCCACCGACGCCCGGTACCCGCTGCTGCCGTAGCGGACCGCGGAGTTGCGACGCAGCTCCCGAGAGATCGTTCCAGGATCACGACCGATCGCGCGAGCGATCTCACGAATCCCCTTGCCCTCCGCTCGGAGCAGCGCGATCTCCTCACGCTCGGTGAAGGCCAAGTAGCGGCCCGTGGGCGTGTACTTCAGATCGAACGGCGGCATGCCGCCAGCGTTGTGGAACCATCGCGCGCCGACCGCCTGCGCCACGCCGATCACGCCCGCGGCTTCCTCGGCCAGCAGCCCCTTCCCGATCTGCTCCCAGAACGCGGCCTCGACATGACGCTGAAACTTCGGATGACCCGGCGATCTCATCTTCGGACGGATCGCCCTGTCGGCTGCCTGCTGGCGTCGCACCACCTGACACCTCCGTGATCGTGAGGTGTTGCGACGACCAGTTGAATCCGCCCTGACTGCCTCGGTCCGAGTGCACGGTCGTGCCGGCCGGACGTCGACGCTGCACGGCATGCGCAGCGCGTTCACCGCAAGGTCGGCGCCCATGCGCTCATCGATCGAGTACCCGACGATGCGGTTGGAGAACACGTCCTTGACCGCGCAGAGATACAGCTTGCCCTCGCCCGTCCGATGCTCGGTGATGTCGGTCAGCCAGAGCCGATCCGGTGCGGTGGCGGTGAACTGCCGCCGCACCAGGTCGTCGTGCACGGGCGGCCCCTGTCGGACGGACTTGCCGCGCCGCCGGCGCACCGTGGTGCTGGCAATCCCGTTCGCTTGGCACAGTCGCCAGACGCGCCGCTCGGACGCCTCGAACCCGAGATGGGCCAGCTCGTCCGCGATCAACCGGTACCCGAACGTCGGCGCTTCCGCGTGAGCGTCGACCGCGGCGTTGACCAGCTGCGCCTCCTCCCAGTCGCGGTCCGAAACCGGCGACTTCAGCCACCGGTAGTACGGCTGCTTCGCGATCTTGAGGACCCGGCACGTCACCGCGACCGGCACCCGCACAGGGGCAGCGGTCGCGGCCAGCTCGCGGACGAGCGGGTAGATCATTTTGGGCAGCGCAGCACACCCTGCGACAGATACGCCGCCGCGCGGCGCAGCACCTCATTCTCCTGCTCGAGCAACCGCACCCGCTTCTTCAGGTCGCGAACTTCATCGAGCTCCGCACGTGACTTACCCGGCGCAGCACCGTCCTCGATGTCCGCCTTACGAACCCAGTTCTGCACACACGACTCGGAGATCCCGAAGTCCTTCGCGATCTGCGCGAACGACGACTCCCGACGCCTGGCGATCGCCACAACGTCCTCACGGAACTCCTTCGGATACGGCTTCGGCACAACGGCCATCCTTCCAGCAGCGACCCACGCCGCCACAGATCAGGAGTCACCTAAACCTTCAGCAGTCCCGAATTACGCGTGCGCCACGGTCGTGTCCCGGTCCGGCCCATCTTGCCGGTGCCCGCGTTTTGGGACTCCGGTGTCGTCCGCTACACGCGAATTGAAGCAAGAATCTCCAAGGTTGTTTCGAATCACGCTGCGGCCTCCTGCCCGGCGTGGGGCGCCTGCAAGCCACATCGGGTGCAGTACTTCCCAGGCATCGTGGCCGCATGAGTCTGCTGCGAATCGCATGAAATCACAGTTGCCATGCCCTCCTGCAAGTCGGCGGACTGATTCTTACTCACGACATCGTGAGGAGTCGGTGTGCGGTCGATAAGAATCTCTTCCGGGATCTCTACCTCGAAGCGGCCGCTCGTTTTGAAGACCTCCAGCTCCTGCTCGGTGAGAATGTTGCTCACCAGAAACGGCCGTTTGCCAATCTTCCACAGACCCATGCCCTTGGGCAGAGACGAAACCTCCTCGATCTCCCGAGTTGTTAGCCCGAGGGCTTCCTTCGTGGCCTCGAGCACGTCCGCTTCCTGTCGGTAGACGACGCGGATCTCCGCATCCGTCAGCAGCCCTTGCGCGAGCGCTCGCGCGGCCGAGCCTTGATCACCGACCACGTCTAGGTCGGTGATGCGGTGCATGATCAGCAGGTTGCAGAGGCCGTACTGTCGGGCGAGCTTCCATTGCTCGCTCATGCGCAGCAGCATGAGCTCGTCGCGCAGCATCCGCCACCCTTCGTCGTAGACGAGGATCCGGCGCCCGCCTTCCGGATCCATGACGGCCGCCTCAACCCAGGCTGCGACGACGGTCATCGCGACCGAAAGCAGCGTCCCGGATGCGCCCATGAAGCCCGAGGTGTCCATGACGACCATCGGCGCGTCAGAGTCGAAGGCGACCGTGGACTCGCCGTCGAACACGCCGGCAAGGTCACCCTCAACCAGTCGACGCATTCCGTGAGCCACGTCGGCATCCGCGGTCGGTTCTGCGGGAGCGCCATGCTCGGGGTCAACGAGCCACCGGTAGACATCGCGAATGGTGACGACCCCGGCGTCGGCGCTGTCGGCGACGGCGCGGTCAAGGGCGATGTCGAGCTGCGTGTGCTCGGCCGGCTTGAGGTCGCGATCGATCAGCGACGGGATGATCGACGACAGGAGCAGCCGCCGACGCGACTTCACTAGCCGCGCCCAAGCTGCATCGCTCAAGCGCGAGTCGCGCGGGCCTTCATCGAGCGGGTTCAGCCGATGGTCTCCCGAAGGAGACAGCGCGATCACCTTCCCGCCCATGGCCTCGGCGACTGGGGCCCATTCCCCTTTGGGGTCCGACGCGACGGTGACCTTGACGCCCATTGTCGCCATCCTCGTGGTGAACGACTTCGCACCTGCTGACTTCCCGGTGCCGACCGTGCCGATCCAGACCATCGAAGTGCCGGTGACGTAGCCCGAGTTGTACAGCTCGTACGGATCGAACACGAAGTCGCCGCCGCCGCTAAGGTCGGCGAGCTTCCCCATCCATACCCCTCGGGCTCCGAGGCCCTCTTCGGTGAGGAACGGGTAGGCATACGAGGTGACGAGCGAGCTGGCGCGGTGCGGACGGGGGGTTACGGTCGCCGGCCCCCACCACGCCGATCGTCCTCGATCACCCCACGCCTTCGCCCGCGGCTCAGGACTCGTAGTCGGTCCGCGCCGCGACCGCGCCGTCGCGCTGACCCGCTCGCGCATTTCCGCCTCGCGCGCCTTCCGGGCCGCGCGCGTCTCATTCTCCGGGATGACCCGGCCGGCGAACGCCTTGCTTTTCATACCGAATCACCAAACCTTCAAGCCGCGCGTCTTCGCCGGCGCGAGCGCAAAGGGCAGGCCGCTTGAGTTGAACGCAGCGAGCTGCTGGCCAAACATAGGCCGAACCTCCATGCCCTTGCCCTCGACGGCGGTCCGCAGCTCGCTCGAGAACGCGTCGAGGTCCTCAAGGGTCGTCGCCGTAACCGTGATGAGACCGAGGTACTCGAGGTCACCGAACCCCTGCGTGAGCTCCTCCTCGCGCTGGTCAATCGCGTCACGCTCGCGCTTCTCGAACGCATTGTCGTCGCGGTAGTTGCCCCGCTTCTGCCGCAGTTCCCGGTTCGAATCGATCGCACCGCGCTCACGCTTGATCCGCGAGATCGACTGCCTGAGCTTGACTGGAGAGAAGTACAAAGACATCGCCTGCTGGAACGGCAGCGTGTTCACGGCGTTCAGAAAGTCGGGGAGGGTCGGGATGCGCGGCCATTCGGTGATCTCGAAGGTGCGGTGCAGCACGCCGTCGACTTGGATGTGGTCCCAGTGCTCTTCGCCGGCCATCGGCCCGGCCGATTCCGGCGCGACGCCGGCTCGGTCGGCGGCGCGTTCCTCGATCAGGTCGCCCGTAGTGGGGTCGTAGCCGATGCGCGTCACCGCGGCGAGTTGCCGGGACCCGAGCCAATGTCGAACGGTCACGGAGCAGTCCGCAAGGCCGCGCCTGAGCGTGGCGACCTCACGGGCCATCACGGAGACGAGGCCCGCCCTGCCGCCGCCCTGCGCCCGGATCTCCTTGCCGATCCTCGACTTGTCGAGCACGACGGCAAGGTATTGCCGATGCGTGGTGGTCGTTGCCACTCCAGCCTCGAGCAGAGTCTCGTACTGCTCGCGGGCCCAGCTCGACACCGAATCGGAGACGCGGCGCTCGTAGTAGTCCCGCAGCTGCTTCGGCTGCGCGACACGAGATGTGCTGAGCACCTGCACGCGAGCGAGTCCGACGTGGTTGACAAGGCCGGACTGCAACTGCGCCCAAGCTGCCACCCGACCCTCCTGATCGCGGTCGTCGAGGAGGCCGTAGCCGGGTGACGTCACCTCCACGACGGCCGTCGCGGTTCCGGATGCGGCATCCTCGATGATCGCTCCTCCGCCCTGCGTCTCGAGCAGGCGAAGGCTTCCCAGCGCTCCGGGCAGCTGTAGCTTTCCAGCGTCCGCGATCGGGATGCCGGCAGGGCGGCGATAGCTGGTCTGACGGAGGAGCTTCCTCATGGTGAACAACGCTCTCTGCTGAATGGTCGAAAGGAGCGGGTGGCCGTACTCGTCGAACCAGAGGCCGACGGCGATCAGTACCGCCGCGGGGATAAGCGCCGTCGTGAGCCCTTGGACCGGGTCCGGCGCGGTGAACATGCTCAGGATGGCGAGCCCGGCCCCGGTTCCGGCGACGGCGAGCTGGGCGCCGCTGTAGTTGCCGAGGACGCCCGTGCGACGGCGACCGGGGAACGCGAGGCGGGGAACGCCCGTGGGAGCTTCTCGTGTCATGGTCAGCCTCGTTTCGTGGGACTACTGCTTGGGCACCGGTATCGGTTGATGACTCGGCCTCGAGGGCCCCGGCGTCGGTCGCGACGGCGGGCCCGGGTTCGGCCGCGGCGCCGGGCTCGCGGATGGCGCGGAGTTCGGCCGGTTCGGCACGGGCGCAGGTCGATTTCCGCGGGAAGCGGATCTGACCGAGCGATTCGGGACCGGCTTCGGAGCGCTTCGGCCACCAATGCCACCTTCACTCCCGCCACGTCCCATTGCGATCACGGATGTCGCGGCCCGGCCGGTCCTCTGCGCGCCGTTCTTGAGGTTGCCCTCGCCTGCCGCCCGTGCGTATGCATCCGCGACCTCAGTGCCGAGGAAGCCGAAGAACTTCATTGCGATCATCGGCGCGAAAGCAGCGACGAGCAGGCCGACGAACGCCGCGATGAACATGACCAGGTTCATGCCGGCCGAGACGGAGACCATCTTTGCCGAGAGCGACAGGATGATTGCCGCCAACGGCTTGGCTGCCACGAGCGAGATGAAGATCTTCATCCAGAGGCCGATCATGTTCCTCGACGCCTTCTCGGCAGGCAGGAACATGAGTGCAAGCGGAGCGAGCGCGATCATCGCGACGATGGCCCACCGGCGGAAGGCGAGCATCATCATGAGCGCGAGGGCGGCGCCAGCCATCAGCAGCCAGAGGATGAGCGGGATGCCCAGGGGGTTGCCGCCTGCCGCGCTGAACACCATCCATACCGGAGGCTCGTACTCGCCGCCGTCGGTCGACTGCCACTCGTCACCGACCTTGCGTAGACCGACACCTTCCATGAGGGTCGTGCCGAGGCCACCGGGGCCGGACTCGAACGCGTCGAGGAGGGCGATCGTCGTTTCATCGAAGCCACGCACGAGTTCGGGGCCGTACCAGAAGACCACCCTGGTTCCGGCGACCATTGCCACCCCGCCGACGAGGGCGCGCAGGACGCCTTGTACCCGCCCCTGGGCGGCTGAGCGGATGATCTGCCAGATCATGGCGGCGATCGTCAGCGGCACCGCGAGGTAGAGCACGACGTTTCCGACGCTCGTCGCTGCGTCCAGGTCAGCGTCGGTCGGTCGGCCGTCGGTGGTGCGCGAGTCGATGGTGAAGATGCCGTTGAGGATGTCGCCAACGAATGCCGCGAGTCCGAGAATCCCAGCCCGGAGCAGGTCGAGGAACCCGTCACCGAACCAGTCACCGAGCCAGCCCATGTCCCGCCTCCTCCTGATCAGCCGATCGGGTTCTGGCCGGACGCCCACTTGATGATCGCCGGTGCCGCGCCGATGACGACCGCGCCGATGATCGAGAGGAACACCATCCACTTGCCTGCGGTCTGCTGCCTCGAGTTATCGCTGCCGGATCCGGCGACCCAGGTGAAGATGCCGGCGATGAGCAGCGCGACCATCGCGACGACCCCCAGCGTCTGGAAGTTGCCGACCTGCTGCCCGATCCAGCTGAAGATCGGCCACGAGCTCGAGGGGGTCACCCCGGGGTCGATCTCGCCCGCGATCGTGAGGGTCTTCGTGTCCATGTGAGTTGTGCTCCTTCCGAGCCGCTCATCGGCTCGGAACACCGATCCACCGGACGGCGCACTGCACGACTCGCTTACTCCTGGCGTCTGCAGTTCTCCGCAGGGCAGAGGTCGACACCGAACGCCCGTGTGAACTCCTCGGGGTTCACCCATCCGCCAGCGCCGGGATCGGGTACAAGCGCGAGGACTCGCGGGTCGGTTGCGCCGGCCGGGTTCACGCGCACGTCAAGGTGGCAGCCGGTCGACGGCGGCTGATTGCCGACCGCGGAGATCTGCTGACCAGCCGCCACTTCGTCGCCGACGCGCACGAGATGATCGGTGGGGGCCGTATGCAAGTAGCCGATCTGCCCCACGCCGGGCGTCTCGATCAGCATTGTGAGAGGGCCCGCGGACAGGACGCGGCCGCTCATCATCGCGTAGACCGGCGTCCCGCATTCGGCTGCAAGGTCGACGCCCCGATGAAACGGGTTCGTACCCATCCCGAGGTTGCGCCATCCGTAGCCGTCGGTGAGTGAGTACCCGGCCGGCAGCGGCAGCACGAGCTCGCCCGATGCAATGCATCCGCCTGTACCAATGGCGTCGTCCGCCTCTGAGCCGGCCATGCCAGCCCAACCGACCTCTGGGGGGATCGAGACGGGGCCTTGCTGAGACCACAATGCGTCGACCGCGCCTGACGCGGTGCTTTCCCACTTCGCATATGCGTCGGGGAAGCCGGATTTCTGTACGCGTTGCGCCGCCACGGTGACCGGAAGCTGCTGCCATCCCGGCACATCAGCGAGTGCCTTGTAGAATCGGCCAGCCGCATACGGCGGGTCCATGATCTGCTCGAGCGTTCCCCATCCCATCGATGGCCGCTGCTGGAAGAGACCGACCGAGTCGCGGTCGCCGTACTCGATGTTTCGCAGTCCCGATTCCTGCAGGGCTGTGGCGATCGCCACGATCGCCGCTCGCTGCGCGGTCGCTTCGTCGGGGAAGAGTGCCTTCGCCGCACCGATGAGGATCCCCGCGTTCTGGGTCTGCTCAACATCGAGCTCCGCGGCCGCGGCATCGACGGGGCGCGGTGGCGCGCACGAAGCGGCCTGCGCTCCGCTCGCCAGGAGGACGATCACGAGCGCGATCGGGCCGACTACGGCAAGCGCCACCAGTGCGAGCAGAGCACCGGCGACCCGCAATGGGTGCTTCACGAGTTACTCCGAGCCCCACCCGCGGAAGTCGAACAACTGCAGGCCGGTCATGTCCCATCGCGACGCGGGACTCGGCCAGTTGTCACGGACGCAAGGGGCCGTGAGGACGATCGTGACGGTCTCCACCGCGGACTCGGTAGCGAGGCCATCGCCGGCCCGGGTAATGGTCACCGTGTAGTCGAGTTGTAGCAGCGAGCGGTTCGGTGCCGTGGTCACGACCTGATTCACGCGAACCTCGCTTCGGACCCCGTTCCGCGCCCAACCCGTCCATGCGGATTCACTGGCGCCGATCGACGTGAACCGGTCCTCAAGCCGACCGGTGTCGCCTTTGCCATTCATCCCTTCGCCGCCGTAGTAGCCGAACAGCCGATTCCATTCCCTGTCGACGGGTCCTGCCCACTCGTCGAAGCTCGCCACACGGCTGTTCCAGGTGAACAGGTAGGCGATGATGTCGTTCGCCATCGCGCGAGCTTCGGGAATCTGCGGTGCAGCGCATTCAGCAACGGGCACCTCGTTGTAGCTCGGAATCGTGAGCTCGTCGAGCGGAACCTCCGATGGCCACGACGCGAGTCCGCTCTCCGCGCCGGGCTTGGCCTCGGGCGCATCCGGCTCCATCCAGCCGTCGACGTTTGCTGGGATCCCGGGGCCGCCGATATCCACCTGTCCGTTGTCCATGATGACCGGGGCCCCGCCCGACCCCGGCGTCTCCGCCGATGCTCCGGGGAAGAGGTCTTCGGATGGCCCGGACTGAGTCGCCGGAGCTGGCGGCGTCGCTGCGGGCGCGATCGCGACATTCATCGCGACGATCGCCCCGGTCACCATGAGCGTCAGCACACCAGTTGCGATCACGACGAGCCGGCCACGCCCAGTCGACCAAAGCTCCCGAAGCGTCCCGGTGAGTGATGTCCAGACCTTGCCCATGTTCTCTACTCCTGATTCGCCATTCGCCGAAGCACCTCGTCGAAATCACGCTCAACCGCGACCGCGGCCGAACTGTCCGGCACGACCCACATGGGGTGAGCCTTCTCGAGGTGCTCATTCGGCTTGCATCCGGCCTCGAGTACCCACCCGCGCATCCTCGTGATCCACAGACCGAGGTGATAGTGGAAGTCGAGCGCCGCCCCGGGGGATTGCTGCTCGATGAACTGCTGCTCATTGCGGAACTGCATGAGCGCGAGGAGCTCCTGAACCATTTCGTCGTGCCGGAACCAACACGGCGGCACGATCTCGCCAGGGAGCCGGTAGGACCGCACCAATCGCTGCGCGAACGACCATGCGCGGTTCAGTTGGGCGCGGCGCTCTGACGCACTGAGCGTCCACCAATCGATCGGTGGATTCAGCCCGCCGCCCTCGGTGACGGGCGCGACAGGGTCGGGCTCACTCGTGTTGTGGTCGCCTGGCCCAAGCTCGTCCTCGTACACGCCTCACCGATCCCGCCGCTCGCGCAGTAGGCAGCAAACGGCAAAGGTGGCAGAGCGCCGCTCAGGCCGCGTTCTCGCGCTCGAGGTAGGCGGCGAGGTACCGCTGTCCGGTGCGAGTCGACTTGCCGCCGAGCCAGTCGGCGACTTCGCGCCCTGACGGCGTCAAGCCCTGCTCAAGCGCCTCGCGGATTCGTGTATCGACGCTCCAAGATCCCGTCGACGTCTGCGGGGCGGGAGCTGGCGTCAGAGCCTTCCTGTGTCGCGCGACAGAGTCGTTCGCTGTGGCGTGCGTGTCGGCGTCATCCGCGTCTGTCGCGGTCGTCGCAACCGCGACAGACTGCGTCGTGCTGGTTGGCGCATTCGCTCGGGCTGTCCTCGCGTTGTCGCGGGCGCCCGCGTCACGTTGCGACGCTCGCCCGGCCGCGTCATGACGAGCGCCGTCGCGAGTCGCGCTCGCTGCCGCGATCCGTTCCCGTTCCTTAATGTCGGGGACGAGCTTCATGACGAGATGCGTGATCGCGACGAGCGCGGCCGGCGGCGTCGCTGCGAGCATGATTGCGACGCCTAGCGTGGTCGAGGTCAGGTCAGCGGCGCCGAGCGCATGCGTCGCGTTCGCGAACACCGAGATCGCCGACAGGGCGAAGAACGTCGCGTACGCGAGCCAGCGACCGTTGATACCGAGCGTTCGGAACTGCGCCGCGGCGACCATGCAAGCGACGGTTCCAACGTCAATGAGGATCGGGAACAGCTCCGGCAAGGGCATGCCGTTGACGCGCGCGACATCGATGAGTGTCGCGTAGCTGATCGCCATGGCGGAGGCGCCGACGACGACGAGCGGCAGCACGAGCGACATCACGCTGCCCCACGTGCGCTTCACGTTCTTCACGTTCTTCACGTTCTTCGCGCTCATCGCGTCATCCCTTCGATCGTGACGGTGCGGTGACCGCGAGTGCCGCGTCGCGGTCATCCCGCCAGTGCGGTCGTTCCGTCCCGCACCAGGCGCAGGACTCGTCGAACTCGCCGATCCAGCGATGCCCGGCCGCGGCGCACTCGGCGCCAGTCGGCGGCCTTCGCGGTGTCCGCTCCAGCCGCGATGCTGGCTTCGCGCTCGCGGAGCCAGCCCCATCGAGATCTTCGGCGCGGACCCAACGCCAGGGCTCGGCGGCGAGAGACGAGGCAACGTACGCGACGGGATTCCCGACGCGTCGGGGAGCGGCGCCAAGGATGTCATCGGCTGCACGGGGCAGATCGATGACGCCGATTGCCACCTCGGGATGATGTTGGGCCAGGCGATCGAGAAGTTCGCCGAGGCGGAGCCGTGAGTCAAGCGCAGCGAGCCGCTCTGCGAGCGCCGGGTCGGACTCGGCTACAGATTCGTCGTCGTCGTCCGGCGCGGCCGTCGCACGATGTTCACGACCGGCGATGGTCGTGAATGCGAGAGACGACGAAGAGTGTTCTTGGGCTTGGTCTTGTTTAAGCGGCGGATGATCCGGCGCCGGGTCTCCCGCCGAGGGCTTCGAACAGTGATCACGTGGACTTTCGCCGGCCGCGCCCGCCGGTACCAAGCCCGGCGAAGGCCAGCGCGGCTTTTCCGCCGAGGGCTGAGGCCGCGACTCTCCCATGCCAGATCGGGCCCTTGGCGGAATATCCGCCGAGGCTCCAACCTTCATCGCGGGAGCGTCGGCATCGGTCGATTGGTGACGGTCGGCGGGGAGCAGCTCGGTCGGCGCCTCTGGGTCGCAGACGATGAGCTCCGTCCATTTCTGACCGCCGATCGGCGCGCCGAGCTCATCAACCTCGCCCGGGGCATACCGGTGCACCACGACCTCGAGGTAGCCGGCTGCCTCCAGTTTCCGCCGCGCGGCGAGGTACGCATCCTTGCCGAGGCCGAGATCGCGCATCACCTTGGACTGGGTCACCCGGAAGTCGGACCGGTGCGAGAGGAGATAGAAGAAGATCGACGACGCGTTCCCGACGATCCGCTTATCCCGCACCCACCAATTGCGCACCTGGAGGAAGTCGCGCTCGAACGCGAGTTCTGGGCGCACGAACTCGGTTTCCCGTCTCATGTCGTGATCCCTCTCGATTCAGACTCTGCTTGCATCAGGCCGCACGGCCCTGATCCACCTGGACGCCTGCTCGGGCGAGAGCGGCGCGCATGTTCATCAGGGCCAAGCGGTGTGGCCGGGAGGCATGCGGATCGAAGGCGTCATCAAGGAGGAAGGCGCGAAAGAGGCTTGTGACGTGCATGTTCGGCCGGCCACCCCATGTGACGCGAGCGAGCGCGGCGACCTCATCAGGCGCGAAACCCATCCGCGCGAACTCAGGGGCGCGGCGCGCCTCAGCGTGTCCGTGGCCCTGATGCGTCGGGGGGTTCTCGGCGAACCACCTGACGGCGGCTCGATACGACCGCTCGGCCGCATCGTCGACGAACGCCTCGACGGTCGTCGCCGTCTTCTCGATGACGACGGGAAGTGGCGTCAGCCCATGCGCAGGATCGATGCCGGCATCTGCGGCGGAGGTGGCAACGCCCGGCAGGTGAACCAGTGCGTCGAGCTCACCTACCCGGTGGCCGGCCTGCCCGATCGCCCACATCCCGGCGCACTTGGCCAGGTATGCCCACGGGTCTCGCGAGCTGAGCATGCCTGACGCGAGCGCCTGCCCGGTGCTTGCTTCCGCAAGGCGCACAAGGACGGTGTTCGTCACCTCGTCACGCTCGATCGCGTATCCAAGCTTCGCTCGAACCGAGCGCGAGATCTGGCCGGAGAGGTACTTATCGACTTGGTCGACCAGCTCAGCACAATCGGCCGATGACCAGAAGTCACGCCCGACTGAGGTCGCGGCCATGACGACCGCCTTCAACCGGTTCCCGGACCACTGCTGCATCTCAGGTCACCTCCCCAGTAGTGGTTCGCGAGGCTTGAGCATCTCGCCCCCACTCCATCGCCCGCCGCAGGACCGAGGCAAGGCCACGCCAGCTGCCTTCCGACAGCTGTGCGGCAATCTCGGCCGGCGGGTGATCTTCGAGCAAGCGCTCGAAGGTGCTGAACCCCCGGGTCAGCTGGGTCTCGGCGATCACCGCAGCGGACGGCTCAGCGACGATGGGAGGTTCTACGAGTGCCCGAATGCGCTTGTACTCGCCGTCGACCTTGCCTAGGGTGTTCGCTCGGTCTCGAGCCCGACTCGCTTCCTGACGAATCGGCTCGGGAAGAGACGGATCCTCCGACCACTCCGCGAGGCGCTCGAATTTCTCCATCGTCCGCCCAGAGACGCCAAGGTAGTGACTCATCAGGTCCCGGGACTTGCCAGATGCCTGCAGCGTCGCCGCTGCAGGTCGCTCCGATACGACATCAGCGCGCGCGACGAGCGCCGCCGCTGAGATGACCGCGTCGTTCGCGGGTGGCAAGTTTCCACCGCCGACGGGCGAGCCCCATCGCCGATGGTTCGTACTCGCCGCGCCCGCCTGCTGCGCTGCCTTCGCTCGCGCGGTCAGAATCGGATCGAGCACATCGCGCTTGAACGCGAGCTGTTCCTCGAGAGACAGATCCTGACGGGCGTCGTTCTCTTCCCACTCCATCAGGCGTCGCACCTCAGGGTCGTCGGCCGATTCGAACTCACGAGCTTCGATCTGCTGCCAACCGAGCTTCTTCGCGGCAGCCAGGCGAGTGCTTCCGAAGATGAGGACGTTGCGCGGCGTCACGCCGATCGGCATGAGGAGCCCGACATCCGCGAGCGAGCGAGCGAGGCGATCGACGACCGTCGGGTCCGGCTCCTTCCTCGAACGATCGTGCGGAAGCACGATCGCGTGGACGTCCGCCCAGGTAACCGGATTCACCTCATCGGTGCGGTTCCGCGGCGGCCTGGGCTGAATGGCGGTCATGCGCTCAGTCCTTCCGGGTGAACCGTCGACTCCTCGCCGGTATCCGTGAATTGAACGCGCACACCCGAGGGATACCAACGGATGACCCGAACCACACGCCGTTCGGCGCCGAAGTAGAGCCATCGTCGGCCGTGGGCACGGATCTTTGCCCACTCCTCGGCGGTCATGCCGCAGCTCCGAACCGCTGCAGCTCGGCATGGACGTCGCGGGCGATATCCCACGCCACCCAAGCGCACGCGAGCGAGGTGCATCCCGCCGCTGGCGTGGAGGGGGAGGCTGACCCGCACCAGAGGCCGTGGGTCGTTTCGCGGATTCGCTCGGCGAGAGCCCCGAGTTGCTCGACCTCCGAGCGCTTGAACGGCGTGGCAGACCTGCTGATCGATGCCGCCCTCACGTCGACGGCGGCGCGGTGCGCCTCGCTGATAATCTTGAACATGGACTGATTCCTCCTCTTGCTTCCCGGCGAAACGGAATCTTGGCCCCCCGCTGCAACGGGGGGCCATCTCTTTGGTGGTGATCGGATGTCGACGTAGCGTCACGCTGCGTCGGCGAGGATGGGCTGAACCCGAGAGAACAGGTAGACGTCGAGATCGACGGGGTAGTAGACCGTCTTCCGGCCGTGCTTGTGCTGCACCGGTCCCTCACGCCTCGAGGCGAGGTTGTAGAGCGTGCCCTTTGCAAGTCCGCAATATTCGGCGGCGCGCGTGGAGTCCAGGACTTCACCGACACGGTGGTCTTCAACGAAGCGCTCAAGTGCTTCGTCCGCCCCGGACAGACACCTGCGCGCCTCGTCCAGCAGGCGCTTCAACGTGACCTTGTCGCTCATCGGTTCTCCACATTCCTCGGCTGGGTGTCTGGGAGCAGATCCGAGGCCGGTACGCTCAACGCTCTGGCGATCGCGAAGACCTCTGACACGGTGAAGTCGATGTGACCGGCCAGCTTCCGGCCGAGGGTCGTATTCGGAATGCCGATCTCGAGCGACAGCGAGAGCTGGCTCCGCCCCTGCGTCTTCAGCGCTGACCTCACGCGTTCGGCTACGTTTGTCCGAATCTCACTGCTTCCCATATGGGTAGCGTATGGTTCCCAAACGGGAAGCGCAAGCAAACTTGCTCTCACAATGGCTCACTAAGCACCCAAACGGACGCATAAAGTGATCCGTATGGAGACTTCGGGCACAGAGTTCAATCGCTGTCTGATGACTGAGCTTCGCGCCGAACGCAGCATGCGCAACGTGACGGTCAAGCAGCTCGCGGAGCGAGCGGGCATCTTCCATGGGACGCTTCTGCGGTACCTGAACAACCACCGAGACATGCCAGTGCCCGTCCTCTACGACGTCGCGATGGCACTCGACGTCGATCCAGCAGCTTTGGTCGACCGTGCAGGGGCCCGCCTCGCGGCCGAGTCCCGCGCGCCGTCTGGGCAGCTCACATTCGACGAAGCTGACGGCGGGGATGAGCCGAATCCCAGCGAGGTCGGCCGGCGCATCGCGCTCCTGGTCTCGGTGCTTGCACGGGGTCGCGGCTCTGCGCACGGGTACAAGGAGATCGCACCGCTGCTGCTTGAGCGCGGAGTCCGGTTCAGCCAGGAAGAGTGGGCCGAGCTGCTCGAGGGGAGTGCCATGCGCGCTCCCGGCCGTCAATCGCTCGAAGCCATCGCCGACGTGCTCGGCATCGATGGCGTCTACCTCACTGGCGCCGCTGGCGACCCCGAGGTCGTTCGGATCGAGGCGCAGCTCGACTTCCTCCGTGCGCTGCACGAGAGCAAGGTCGAAGGCCTCGCCGCTCGAGGCAGCGACGACATCACGCCCGAGACTCTCCGGGCGATCACCTCGAGTCTTCGGCACGAGGAACGTTGAGCATGCGCCGGCGCGACAGGGGAGCCCTACATTTCCGTTCGCCGGTGGAGTTGGTTCGCAGTCAGGGTGACGTCGTCGCCGCAGACGAGCGAGTGCAACTCTCGAGTGCCGTCACGCGAGCCGATGCCAGTTTCTCGGCACTTCCGTTCGAGGACGATTGCTCGCTCGATGCGATCGTCGCGTACGTCGAACGCGAACGCGGCACGAAGGTCAATATCACTCCGCTTGAGACGCTGCGGGGGACGTCGACGTGCGGCCTCGTGGTGAGGCGGCAGGGGATGCATCACATCTTCTACGTGCCGGAGACCTCGCCGTTGCACCGGTTGCAGTGCGTGCTTCACGAGCTCAGCCATGTCCTTCTCCGCCACGACGAATCGTCGCCGGGTAGCGTCGGCCAGCTCGCCCGGTTCGTGCCCAATATTCGCCTGGAGCGTGGCGACGCGATCTTTGGTCGGGTCGCCTTCGAAGACGAGACGGAGGTCGAGGCAGAGCGCCTCGCCGATCGTCTCGCAGCCGCGATTCGTCGGCCTCGCCGGCATCCGCTCGAGGAGCATTTCGGATGACACAGGTAGCCGTCACCGCCCTCATGGCGCTGCTGACCGTCGTGCAGTTCCTCACCGTGCGCCACCGCCGGAGCCAGATGATCCTGTACGCGTCCGCGCTCATCACGCTGGCGATGTTCCTCAACATCGATGAGGTGTACCTCACCGTCGACCGCATGCTCGGGGAACGCAACCTCACGACCTTCATCTCGGATGGCGCACTCATCACGGGCACGTACTTCCTCTCCGCGGCTGCCATCGTCTCCGTTCGTGGCGTGCAGGATCGCAAGGGCGTATGGCCGGTCTGGCTGCTCGTGGTTGCGGGGTGCGTGATGGTGGTGGCGTTCGCCTTCATCGACATGGGGCACTCGTCGACGCGGTTCATGATCGACTTCGGCGGTCAGTGGCCAGCCGCCGTCTACAACTCGGTTCAGTTTGTGTATCTCGGTCTGGTGCTGGGATACACCGGGGTCGTCATCCTTCAGAACCGATCGAGGCTCACGACTCGAGCGAGCTCGATCGGGTTCACGATGTTCGCAGTCGGCTGCGTCGTCGGCATCGGCCTGGTCGTCGACGTGATCGGAATGAACCTGTCGCATCTCATGGGATGGCGGGGCACCCTCCGATTTCTGCAGAGTCTCTACAGCCCGATGTTCTTCGTCGTGATGGCGCTGCTTTGCACTGGGCTCGCGATCCCCGCAGCGGCGCGCTTCGTATCTCGGCATTGGCGCGGTCGGCACACCGCTGGGCTGATCAAGCAGCTCGAGCCATTGTGGACGCGGGTCGTGTCGGGCTCGGCGCTGCCGAGCGCGCTTAGCGACGATGACCATGAGATGCAGCTGCATCGAATGGTCGTGGAGATCGAGGACGCTCGGTTCAGGTCCGGGGGAGAACTTGCACTGAGCGAAGACGAGGTGGAGCACCTTCGCCTCGCTCACGACCACATCGCCATCCCTGACGACCTCTTCCGGATGGCGGCACGATGAGCCGGCTGGCCGGGATCGGAGCCGTTGCGGCAGGCGGCGCAGTCGCGTCCGCAATCGCGGGCATTGCCGTTGCACGATACGCCGTGCTCGGTCGGCGGCGGCCGATGCATGCTGAATTCCGTGCCGATGCAGGTACGGTAGTGCTCCCTCGAATGGATGCCACGCTGCAGCCTCGGACCTTCGGCCTGAAGCTCGGGCGCCGACTCTTCCGCGTGCAGGAGATCGTGCGGGTGGACGCTGCTTTCGTCGAGCGCAAAGTGGAGCACTGCGATCTCGACGGGGCAGCGGATGTTGACTTCGTGGGCGACGTCTTCGGCCGAGAGAGCTCGCTTGCGCGATCGGCCATCGCTTACTCGGGGGAGGTGGAAGGGATCTCCTTCGTCCACTGGGACCTGATGCCGGAGACAGCGACGGAGCGCGATCTCTGGTTCGTTCACGTCCACGGAATGGGCGCTGCACCGAGCTCGACGCTTCGATCGGTCGAGTCCGTCCGCGAGGCGGGCTACCCATCCACGATCGTGTCGCTCGAAGCCAGCGCCGATATCGACAAGCGCGGCCGGGGCATGGCGGTCGAACACGTTCGTCGGGTGGTCGCAGCGATCGAACATGCGATGCACCTGGGCGCGACGCGGGTCGTCATGGTCGGCTGGTCGTACGGCGCGCGACTGGTGCTGGACGCAGCTGACCGCCGGCCAGACGTTGCTGGCGTGGTCCTGATCTCTCCGATGTTCGACCTCCTCCATGTGGTCCGGCTGGTCGCAGCCCGACAACGACTTCCGAAGGCCCTTATCGCGGCCGCGGCCGCCGTTCTCTCGACCCCGCTGGTGTGCCGGCTGGCCGGGATCGACCGGCCGATCGGCGACGGTCTTGATCTCGCTTCGGCGCCTCGAACGCTCATCTTCCACTCGCGCGGCGATACGACCGTCCCGATCGAGATCACTCGATCGGCCGTCGCAGCCTTCGGTGATGTCCACCTTGTCGAGTTCCTGCCGACTCCGCACACGTTGGAGTGGAACCGGGATCCGGAGCTGTTCGGGCGCGAGATTCGTGAATGGCTTGGCCGCCTCGATGACGGGGGAGTCGAATATGGGGCGCGGTAGGCCCCCGCTCGAGCTTGAGAGTTGGGGGCGGATGCAGCGACTCCTCCGCAATGGAAAGCCGGCAGCGCTCGTCTACTTTCGGGACGGTGACGGGAAGCGGCGCAAGATGATCCGAACCGGCCGTACGTACGCGGAGGCCGAGAGAAATCTCACGAAGGCTTTGAAGGAGCGACTAACGCCAACGTTCGAGATACTGACGCGCGAGTCGACGCTTGGTGCGCTGGCAGCCCATTGGATGGACGACATCAAACGCGAAGAGAAGGCGATCGCCACAGTCGTCCGTTACGCCTCCACGATCCGCAGCCACGTGGAGCCGAGCGCTGAGCTCCGGCTTCATGAGTGCAGCGTCCCGCGTCTGCAGCGGCTAGTGAATGGCGTGGCGGACAAATCAGGTCCCGGCGCTGCACGCATGCTCATCGTGGTTCTCAACGGGATGTTCTCACTGGCAGTCCGGCATGGCGCTCTCGATACAAGTCCAGCCACCATGCTGAAAGGTCCTCCCCGGCGGAGGAAGGAAGTGGTCGCTCCTACCCTCGACGAGATCCACCTGCTCCGGGAACTGCTTGCGGCCCATGATCGACGCGAGAGTTCAAGGGGACTGGTGATCCGCGACCTCGGGGACATCGGCGACATCCTGATCGCGACGGGGGCACGAATCGGCGAAGTGCTCGCGCTCCGGTGGCGAGATATCGACCTGGGGAATCGCACGGTGACGATCCGAGCCACCATCATTCGGTCTCCCGGTCAGGGCGCGATCATCCAGGAGCGGCCCAAGACGGACTCCTCGACTCGCCGGCTGAAGCTGCCGACCTTCGCGCTCGAGGTGCTCACCAGGCGGCGTCTCGATGCGTATTGCGATCTGGTCTTCCCCGCGTCAGGTGGTGCCGTTCGCTGGCCGGAGAACATCCGGACGCAGTGGGCACTCGCGGTCCGAGGCACCGAGCTCGAGTGGATGACGCCCACCTCGTGTCGCAAGGCGGTTGCGACCTACCTCGAGGCAGCAGAGGACATCGAAGCAGCGAGCGAGCAGCTCGGTCACTCGAGCTCTCGCATCACCTCACGGTTCTACGTTCCCCAGAAGATCGACCGGAGCGATTTCTCGATGCGCCTCGATGCCCTTGGCGGCAGCGCCTCAGCGTCGTAGGCCCTCGCTGACCCGGGTGCATCGGGCATTTAATTGTGACCACTAAGTGACCACTAGCGCGCTTTGCAATCGAAACAGCGCCGGCCGAGGAGCGGTAAAAGTCCTGATCAGAGCCGATGACGGGAATCGAACCCGCGCTGTCTGCTTGGGAAGCAGAAGTTCTACCATTGAACTACATCGGCGCGCGGCATCCGGTGGATGCAGCGGTGACCATCGTAGCAAGCCCGACGGCCCCGTACGCATCGCCGTGGGCGGCGCCATCCGACCGGCGGCCGTAGGCTGGCACCGTGCTTCTCTCGGATCGCGATATCAGGGCCGAACTCGAGCGTGAGCGGGTCAAGCTCGACCCGTACGACCCGTCGATGATCCAGCCGAGCAGCATCGACGTGCGCCTCGACCGCTACTTCCGCCTGTTCGACAACCACAAGTACCCGTTCATCGATCCGGCCGAGCACCAGCCCGAGCTGACGCACCTCATCGACGTGCGGCCCGACGAGCCGTTCATCCTGCACCCGGGCGAGTTCGTGCTCGCCGCGACGTTCGAGGCCGTCACCCTGCCCGACGACATCGCCGCCCGGCTCGAGGGCAAGAGCTCGCTCGGGCGCCTCGGCCTGCTGACGCACTCGACGGCCGGGTTCATCGATCCGGGCTTCACTGGCCACGTGACCCTCGAGCTGAGCAACGTCGCGACCCTGCCGATCAAGCTGTGGCCGGGCATGAAGATCGGGCAGCTCTGCTTCTTCCGGCTGTCGTCGCCGAGCGAGCGGCCGTACGGGTCGCCCGCCTATTCGTCGCGGTACCAGGGCCAGCGGGGGCCGACCGCGTCGCGCTCGTTCCAGAACTTCAGCAGGGCGGATGTCGGTGTGACCGACGCCGGCTCGACCGGCGGCTGACCCCGCACGTCGTCACACGGCTTCCTGTCCTCCTTTCGGCGGACGTAGGATTCCCCAGACGCGACATCCGATCGCGCTGTCAGCACCCGATGACGCAGCGCGGTGAGCCGCTCGAGGGAGAGGAGGCCCGTGCCCGAGATCGTCCTCGCCCACGACTACCTCGTGCAGTTCGGGGGAGCCGAGCGGGTCGTCGCCACGTGGGTCGACGCCTTCCGGCCGAAGGCGATGCACACGCTCGCGTACGCGCCCGAGGCCACGTTCGACGAGTTCCGTTCGATCGACGTGCGGGCCGCCATCCCCCCGTCGCTGAATCACCAGGTCGAGCGGATGCTGCCGGCACTGCCGTCGATCGCGGCGCGCACCAGGGTCACCGGCGGCGACCTCGCGCTCGTCTCGAGCAGCGGCTGGGCCCACCGTTTCCGGTACGGGATGCCGCACGTCGTCTACGTGCACAGCCCGGCGCGGTGGCTCTACGCCGCGGAGGACTATCGCCTGCGGCTCAGTCCGTTCCGTCGAGCCGGCCTGAAGGCGAGCACCCCGCTGCTGCGCCACGGCGACCGCGAGGCGATGCGCCGCGCCGAAGCCGTGGTGGCCAACTCGGTGGTGACGCGCGATCGGGTGCGCGCGGTCTACGGGATCGACGCGGTCGTGGTCAATCCGCCGGCCGAGCCCGTGTCCGACCGGGCCCGGCGACCCGGCCGCGCCCTGCCCGAGGCGTTCGCGCTCTGCGTGGCACGCGATCGCGGGTACAAGAACGTGCCGCTCGCGGTCGCGGCGGCGAAGGTCGCCGGCCTGCCGATCGTCGTCGCCGGGTCGGGTTCCGAGCACCTCGACCGGCCCGAGGAGGGCGTCCACGGGCTCGGCCGCGTCGACGACGAGGAGCTGTGCTGGCTGTACCGGCGGGCCGAGGTCATCGTCGGCGCCGCTCGCGAGGACTTCGGGCTGACCATCGTCGAGGCCGCGCTCGAGGGCACTCCGGCGGCGGTCGTCGCCGCGGGCGGCTACCTCGAGACCGTGGCCGACGGCGAGAACGGGTTCCATGCGGCCTCGCCCACGCCGGAAGACCTGGCCACCGCCATCCGCCTCGCCCGCGAGATCGACCCGGCGTCGTGCCGGGCGTGGGGCACGCGGTTCGGTCGCGAGGCGCATCTCGCCCGGCTCGCTAGAGTGATGGAAGAGGTGGTGCAGCGGGCGTGAGCGAATCCGAGGTCAGCGTGCCGCTTTCGGTGCGCCTTCGATTCGGGCATGCCGCCGTGCAGTACCTCGCCGATAGCGTCGGGGTCGACCTGCTCCACATCAAGGGCGCGGCGGTCGACCCGTCGCTGCGTCCGGCCGCGAGCGGCGGGAGCGACGTCGACGTGCTCGCGCGGCCCGAGCACGTCGACCGGCTCGATCACGCACTGCGGGAGCACGGATGGCGCCTCTTCAGCACGTTCGACTACGGCTCGCCCTTCGGGCACGCGCAGACCTACCTGCACGACGCGTGGGGGTACATCGACATCCACCGGTTCTTCCCCGGCATCCGGCTGGAGCCGGCTCGCGCCTTCGACCGGCTCTGGGCCGATCGGCACGAGACCCAGATCGCCGGTGTCGGATGCCACGTGCCGAGCGTGCCCGCGCAGGCGCTGCTGCTCGTGCTCAACGCGGCAAGGTCGAGCGGGGGGAACGGATGGGACGTGCCGCTCGCATGGGGCGATGCGCCCGAGGAGCGTCGCGCCGAGATCCGCGAGCTCGTCGACGAGCTCGGCGCGCACGTCGCGTTCGCCGCATCGGTGGGCGGCCTCGACGAGTTCCGCGGCGAGCGCGACTACCGGCTCTGGAAGGTCGTGTCACGCGGCGGCACCCGGTCCGAGGAGTGGTGGGCGCGGGTGCGCGCCGCGCCGTCGCTGGCCGAGGCGGTGCGCATCGCGGCGCGCGCGCCGCTCGTGAACGTCGAGCACCTCGCGTACCGGCTGGGCCACCGGCCGAGCCGGCGCGAGATCGCCGTGGAGTTCGCCGCACGCCCTGTGCGCGCGGCCGGCGAGGCCTGGCGGACGCTGCTGCGCCGGGGAGCCCCGCGGTGACAGGGCTCCGGCCGCGCGACGACGTCGCGGTGATCGAGGACGAGGGGACGGTCTACGCGGCGATCCTGCCGGGCGGTCCCATCGCCGTCCTGCAGGACGTGGCCGCGGTCATCTGGGATGCCGCATGCCGCGTCGACCGCGCCGCGATCGCCGACGAGGTGGCCGGATTCACGGGCGCGGAAGCCGAGACCGTGCGCGCCGACGTCGATGCGTTCGTCGACGACCTCGTCGCGCGCGGACTCCTCGAACCCGGTCCCGTGTGACCCGTCGAGCGGTCACCTGCGATACTGGAGCGATTCTCACCAAAGGGACGTGACCATGGGTTCGACGAGCCTCCGCGCGCTGATCTGGCGCAGTCGGATCGCCGACTGGTGGGCGAGCGCCTGGCGATGGGTGCTCATGGCCGCCGGCGCCGTGGCATCCGTGTACATCCTGCTCGACCAGGGCGTGCAGAACGCGCCGATGATGGCGGTCGCGCTGGCGGCGCTCATCGTCGCGGCCGTCGTGACCCACTCCCAGCCGCTCGCGATCGCACTCGTCGCCACGCCGGGCCTGTTCATCGTGCAGCGCGTCGGATTCGGCGGCGGGGGCCTCTCGGTATCGGATGTCGCGCTCGCCGCGGCGTTCGGCTCGGCACTGCTACTCGGCCGCCGGCCGTACAGCGCACCACTGCGCCAGCTGCTGTGGCTCAACCTCATCTACCAGTTCACGACGCTCTTCACCGTCATCGTCAACCCGTTCATGGCGAACACCATCGAGTGGTTCCACTCCTGGCTTCTCGTCTCCGGGGCGCTCATCGTGGGCTGGGCGCTCGGCGCCGCCGGGCACGCGAGGCTCACGCTCAAGCTGATGATCCTCACCGGATGCGGGCTGGCGATCCTCACCATCGTCCACGGGCTCATCCAGTACGCGCGCGGCGACTTCGGCGCGGTCTACCTCGTCTTCCCGTTCGAGATGCACAAGAACTTCGTCGGCACCGTCCTCGCCTTCATCGCGGTGATCGTGTACATCAACCCCGACTGGTTCGACTGGCCGAAGCGGGCGGCGACGGCGGTGTTCTGGCTGATGATCGTGGCGATCCTGCTCACCCAGTCGCGGCAGGCCCTCATCGGGTTGATGGTCGCGGTCCTCGTGGCCGTGATCCGCCGCCGCGTGACGGGCAAGTCGCGATTCATGCTCGTCCTCATCGTGCCGGCCGTCCTGCTCATCGTGTCGATGGTCGCCGACCAGATCGCCTCGCAGAACCAGTACAACTCCGTCTTCCAGCGGATCAACTGGTTCCGCGAGGTGTACCACCTCTGGCGGGAGTCACCCGTCTTCGGCCACGGGCTCCGCTACTGGTACCAGGACCCGTCGCTGTTCCAGCCTCCGCAGGCCGAGATGGAGGTGCTCGTCACCGCGGGGCTGGTGGGCCTGCTCGGCTTCGCCGTGATGTGGGTTGGGATGACCCTGGTGCTGTGGCACGTCGACCCGCGCTACGGCACGCTGGCGGTCGCCATCCTGCTCTCACGCCTGGCGCAGGGCCAGTTCGACCTGTTCTGGACGGCCGTGCAGGTGTCGGTGCCGTTCGTGATCGCGGGCATCTGCCTCGGCGCGATGGCGCTCGATGAACGGGCGCGCCCCGACGGCGAGCCCGACCGGGCGGGGCGCCATGCCGCGCCCCGAGGCCGTCACGCGGGGAGCGTCGCGGGCTCGTAGCGGCGGGCGACACCGCCACGCGCCATCCGCCGGCCGCTCAGCGGCTACCGCTTGGCGAGCAGCTCGGCGCTGACCAGCTGCCGCACCGCCTCGCTTACGACCTCGGCCGCGTCGACGCCGGGCGGCGGCGGCGGCAGTTCGCTGAGGGCCGCCTCACGGAGGTCGTCATCGGTGGAATCGGCGGCCGCGAGCCAGACGACAGGACCGACGCCGTCGAGCACCGTGACCTCGTTCGGCCGGAGCACGATGAGCCGGTCGTCGACCATCAGCGCATCGGAGTGCTTGGTCCGCCGGTAGGTGCCCTCGGTGCCCGGCGTCTCCTCGCTGCCGCGAGCGCAGTCGCAGTCGCGCTGCGACTCGTTCGACACGTCGAGCAGGACCGCGTCGATGTCGTCCCGCAGCGCGACGATCTCGTCGACGGCCGAGGCGAGCGTCGAGGCCTCGGAGTAGGTCACCCGGCGGATGCCTCCGGTCGATGTCACGAGATCGACGAGCGTGCGGAGCGGCCGCGTCATGGCCGACAGGTAGCTCGTCTGCGGCACGAGACCCTCGAGAGCCTCGGTGAGGGGAACCCACTCGACCACCGGACGCTCGAAGCCGGGACGGCGGTCGAGGAGCACGATCGCCTCCAGCCGGAGGTCGTCGCCCATCGCGGCGCGAAGCCCGAACGACGCCGCGTTCCCGAGGCGCTTGTACGCGGGACGCTCGCCGATCGACAGCGGCTTGGGGAACGCGATGACCGTGCCGTCGGGGCGGACGGCCAGCGTCTCGTCGGTGACGTACTCGAACGATCGCCCCAATTCGAGGGCCGCGGTGGTCTTGCCCCGACCCGAGGGGCCGACGAATCCGAGCACACCGCCGTCTGGCCGCGCGACCGCTGCGGCGTGCAGCATGAGCGCCTCGCCGGCCAGGTCGCCGATGGCGATCAACGTCACGGCCGAGGCGATCATGTCGGCCAGCTCTTCCGCGGATACAGCGGTCAAGAAGCGGATTCCGTCGGCCGACTCGGGCAGGACCGATGGGTCGCCGAGCCCGGCCCGCAGCACCGTCCGGTCGGTCGCGTCGATGTCGGCGACGCGAAGGTCGGACCACTGTTCTGTCAGAAGGACCTGCTCCTCGGGAGTGAGAGAATCCTCGAGCTCGATTCGGACGACGGACTCGAGCGCGCGCACATGGAAGGCCGTTGGCATACCATGGAGCCTACTCAAGGAGGGGCCTGCCGCGCCGCGTGGCCTCGATGGACCGGAGGTCGCATTGCAGCTCAGCGATTACCTGCGCGGCCTGCGCAGGCATTGGCTCGCCATCTTCCTGATGACCCTGGTGGGCGTCGGCAGCGGGTACGCGTGGACGCTGCTGCAGACCCCGGTGTACGTCGCCGGGGCGAGCGGGTACGTGGTCTCCAAGCAGAGCGAGGATGTCGGAACCTCGACGATCGGCGACAACCTCGCTCGCTCGCGCGTGCAGTCCTACCTCGACATCGCCGGATGGCGCTCGGTCGCCGACAACGCGATCGACGACCTCGGGCTCGACACGACGCCCGAGGCGCTCGTGGGTCGCGTCACGGTCGAGAACCCCGACGACACGGTCATCATGCGCATCACCGCCGAGGGCGACACGCCTGAGGGCGCGCGCGACCTCGCCGAGGCGTGGATCCGCGCGATGAAGATCGAGATCGACGCCATCGAGGGTGACGGCACGGCCGGATCGGCGCCCGTGACGGTGATCCCCGGCGACTCGGCGAGCCTGCCTTCGACACCGGCGTTCCCCGACGTCCAGACGGCCCTCATCGTCGGCGGCGTGCTCGGCTTCGGGTTCGGCGTGGCCTTCGCCATGATCCGAACCGTCTCCGACCGCCGCATCCGCACGGCCGACGACGTCGAGCAGAAGACCGGTGTGGCCGTGGTCGGCACGATCCCCGTGGCGCCGGGTCTCGACAGCGAGCAGCGACTGGTCGACCCGTCCCAGTCCAACAAGAAGGGCAACAACACCTTCGCCGTCACGGAGGCACTCCGAGCCCTGCGCACGAACCTCCAGTTCATGGACGTCGATCATCCGCCGAAGACCATCGTCGTCACGAGCCCGCTGCCGGGCGACGGCAAGTCGACCATCGCGTGCAACCTCGCCCTCACGCTCGCGGCGGCCGGCACCACCGTCGTCCTCGTCGACGGCGACCTGCGGCGCTCGATGGTGGCCAAGGCCATGGGGCTCCCCGGCGGAGCCGGCCTCAGCGACGTGCTCGCCGGCCGTGCCGCGCTCTCCGAGGTGCTCCAGCGCACCCCGAAGTCGAACAACCTCCTCGTGCTCGCCGCCGGCAGCGTGCCGCCCAACCCGAGCGAGGTGCTCGGCTCCGAGCGCATGCATGCGCTCATCGGCGACCTGGCGAAGCACGCGACCGTCATCATCGACGCGCCGCCGCTGCTTCCCGTGACGGATGGCGCGGTGCTCACGCACCAGGCCGATGGCGCGCTCGTCGTGGTCACCCTCGGCAAGACGACGCACGACCTGCTCGAGAAGGCGCTCGACACGCTGCGGAAGGCGCGCGGCCGCGCGCTCGGCATCGTGCTGAACAAGGCGCCGCTGCGCGGCGTCGACGCGGCCCAGTACTCCTACGAGTACCGCCGCGACTACTCCGCGCCGCCCGTCGAGCACCTGACGCCCGCCGGAACCGTCGATGCGACCGACGTGAGCGACCTGACCGACGCCGCCGAGCCGGTACCCGAGCCCGAGGTCACGCCGGCCCGGCGTGGTCGCCGAGGCTGACGCGCGGCGCCGCCCTCGATGAGCACCATGCCACCGGCGTACGACGCCGGGCTAGAGTCGCGGCGCCCGGCGGTGACCGTCGTCATCCCGCTCTACAACGGATCCTCGTACATCGCCGAGACGCTGACCTCCGTCCACCGGCAGACGCTGGCCGACATCGAGGTCATCGTCGTCGACGACGGCTCCGATGACGACGGCATGCGGGTCGTCCGGGAGCATCCGGTAGCCGCCAGGCTCGTCGAGCAGTCCCACCTGGGCGTCGCCGTGGCGCGGAACCGGGGGCTCGCGCTCGCCCGCGGGCGGTGGGTCGCCTTCCTCGACCAGGACGACCTGTGGCATCCGACGCACCTGCAGCGCGCGGTGGCCTGGCTCGACGCGCACCCGGCCGAGCGGATCATGTTCGTCCGGGAGTTCACGTTCGGCGTCGCCGACGAGACCGATCGCCTCCGGGCGATGGACGCGAACGTGGGCGAGTGGGCGACCTTCCTCGTCGGCCGGGAGCGGACCCTCGATGAGCTCATCGACCGGGCCGACACCGCCGGCTCCGACGCGATCGAGGTGCACGACCTGCGGGCGATGCTCGCCGGGCCGATCTCGGTCACGACCAGCTTCGTGGCCGATCCGGAGCTCCTGCGGCTCGCGGGCGGATTCGCACCGCACGCGCTCGCGATGGACGACTACTGGATGCTCGTGAACGTCGCCCGGCTCCAGCCGATCCCGCAGGTGGCACAGCCGACCGTGTTCTATCGCGTGCACCTCGGCGCCACGTCACGCACCACGCGCCTCGGGCTGCCGTTCCTCTCGTCGGCCGTCGCGCTCCGGCTCGGCGGCGGGCTGATCCCCGTCTCCGAGGGCCTCGCCGGCGGGCTCGACGGCAAGCTCCACCGGCACCTCCTGCTCGAGCTGCTCGGGTCGCCCGAATACGCCGACGGCTCGTTCCGCCGCTCGGTCGGCCATCTCGCGTCGCTACTGTGGCCGCCCGACGGTCGCCGGCGGCAACGGCGACGCGCCGTGCTCGCGGCTCGCCTGCCCTGGCTCAGGCGCGCGGTACGCGCGGCGCGAGGCCGTTCGTGACGCGTCGCCGCGACATCCGGTGCTCCAACCTCAGGGGCTCGGGGCGGATGGCACGGCGATCGGGCGGTCGCGCTCCGGCCCCGACCGCCTGAGTCGCTTCGACCACGCGATCGCCGGCACCTCGACCCACCGGTGCAGCAGCTCGGCGCACCCGATCGCGGCGGCACCGCCGACCAGGACCACGATGAGTTGAGCGGCGGGCTGATCGGGCAGGAGCTTGAAGCCGAGCCCGCTGATCACCGAGATGACGGGCAAGTGCACGAGGTAGAGCGAATACGAGAGCCGGCCCGCATGCAGCAGCACCCGCCCAGGGGAACGCGCGAGCCGACCGCGCACCACGAGCACGGCGATGAACCCGCCGGTCGCGATCGCGAACCACTCGCCGCCCCACGGGTCGGCCCGGTCGAGCACGAACCGCACGACGAGCGCCCAGGCGACGAGGACCGCGAAGACGCCGATGACGATCCTCGCCCCGACCAGCCCTTCGGCGAACCACGCCAGCACCATCCCGATGCCGAACATCCACCACGCGCCCAGCACCCACGGTCCGGAGTTCAGCCCCGCCAGCGGCAGGGCCAGCGAGATCGCGCCCAGCACCGCGGTGCTCCAGGCGATCACCCGCCGGCGGGCGAGGTCGCTCCGGGTCAGCCGGGTCGCGACGACCGCGAGCGCCACGACTACGAGGTAGTACTGGACCTCGAGGCAGAGGGTCCACGCGACCGCGAGCACGGCCGGCACCCCGAGGATGTCCTGGAGGTACAGCATGTTGATCAGCACCTCGAGGGGGGTGAACGTGCGCGGCACGAGCCCGGGCACGAGCGACTGGGCGTACTCGATCACCAGCACGATCGCGATGGTGGCGTAGTACGGCGGGTCGAGCCGCACCTGCCGGCGCAGTGCGAACCGCCCGCCCTCCCTGAGTCGTCGCATGTTCGCGGTGGTGTGCGCGATGACGAATCCCGAGATCACGAAGAAGATCGCAACGCCGCCCCGCATGAGGCCGGTCGTCGTCGTGACCGCGTCGGGCAGCCACTCGCGCAGCTCCTCCGCACCGGCGGCGTTCCAGAACATGTGGAACACCAGCACGGACAGTGCGGCGACTCCCCGCAGTCCGTCGAGCGCGAGGAAGCGCCCTGGCGGCGGGGGCTTCATGAGGTCGAATCATAACCGCCTCGTGCAGCAAGTAGGATGCCTCATGCTCGCGTGACGGATCCAGGAATGGCGGTTCGGTGATCGAGACCCCCTCGACAGACGCCGGTGCGATCCCGTCCGGCGGTCCCGGCGCGCCCGCGCTCAAGGCGCGGGCCCTCGCCTTCTACCTGCCCCAGTTCTTCCCCATCCCCGAGAACGACGAGTGGTGGGGCCCCGGGTTCACCGAGTGGACGAACACCGCCCGCGCACGACGCCTGTTCCCCGGCCACGTGCAGCCGACCCTGCCGGCCGACCTCGGGTTCTACGACCTCCGGGTGCCCGAGACGCGGCAGGCGCAGAGCGACCTCGCGCGCCGCTACGGGGTCGAGGCGTTCGTGTACTGGCACTACTGGTTCGGCGACGGCGACCGCATCCTCGAGCGGCCCTTCCGCGAGGTGCTCGAGAGCGGCGCGCCCGACATCGGGTTCGCGCTGGCGTGGGCGAACCAGTCGTGGACGGGCATCTGGCACGACGCCGCCGACAAGGTGCTCAAGCGGCAGACGTACCCCGGGCCCGATGACGACCGGCGCCACTTCGAGACGCTCCTGCCCGCCTTCCGCGACGAGCGGTACGTGCGGGTCGACGGCCGGCCGCTGTTCTACGTCTTCCGCCCCGAGGAGCTGCCGGATGCCGCGGCTTTCGTCGACCGCTGGCAGGCGATGGCGCGAGAGGCCGGCCTGGGCGGGCTCTACCTCGTGGCCGAGGCGAGCGACCTCCTGGGCGCCGGCACCAGGTATGCGGATGCCGCAGCCGACGGCTTCGACGCGAGCGTCTACATGCGCCTCCCCGCCAGGGTGAACCGGTCGACCCGGTTCCGCATGCGCGCGATGCGCAAGGTGCTCGGCGGCCCCGAGGTCTGGCCGTACTCCGACTCGATCGTCGATACATATCCGCGCGATGCGCACGTGCAGCCCTGCGTCTACCCCAACTGGGACAACACGCCGCGCGCCCGGCGCCGCGGGCTCGTGCTGCAGGGCGCGACGCCCGAGAAGTTCCAGCGGAACGTCGAGCAGGCCGTCGCCCTCCTCGCCGACCGGCCGCCGTCGGAGCGGCTGCTGTGGGTGAAGTCGTGGAACGAATGGGCCGAGGGCAACCACCTCGAGCCCGACCTTCGGGAGGGGCATGCGTGGCTGCGCGCGCTGCGGGACGGGCTGACGTGAGCGTGGCGGCGCGCCGGCCGGCGGTCCCGCCCGGCGGCCCGCTGCGCATCGCGATGATCTCCTACTACCTGCCGAGCGAGAGCAAGATCGGCGTGGGCCACCAGGTGCACGCGCTGGCGAACGAGCTCGCCCGCCGGGGTCACACCGTCGACGTGTACAGTCCGTGCGCCCCGGTGGAGGGCGCCCTCTACGGGCACGTCCACGTGCCGCTCTCGGGGTCGCTGCGCACGTTCCGCTTCGCGTTCGAGATGCGGCGCCGCGACCTCTCGTCGTACGACGTGCTGCACGCGCACGGCGAGGACTACTGGATGTGGCGTCGACGCGTGCCGATGCACGTGCGCACGCTCCACGGCTCGTGCTTCGAGGAGGCGCTGCGCATCCGGGGCGTCAAGGAGCGGGCCCGGATGGTGCTGCTGGGCTTCACCGAGGTGCTCGCGAGCCTCGTGGCCGATCGCACGGCGCTGATCTCGCCGCAGACGCGGCGCTGGACGCCGTGGGTGCGGACCGTCATCCCGAACGGGGTCGACGTCGCTCGGTTCGCCGGCACGGAGACGCAGGGCGGCCGAGAGCCGGCGAAGTGGCCGGAGCCGACCGTGCTGTTCGTCGGCACCTGGCACGGGCGCAAGCGCGGCGCCGAGCTCGCCGCTCGGTTCGCGGAGCGGGTGCGCCCCCGGATCCCGGGCGCACGCCTTCGCATGGTCACCCAGGACGCGCCGGCCGACCTTCCCGAAGGCGTCGTCGCGCTGGGCCGCCTCACCGACGACGAATTGGCCGAGGAGTACCGGAAGGCCTGGGTCTTCTGCCTCCCCTCGACCTACGAGGGATTCGGCATCCCGTACGCCGAGGCGATGGCCGCCGGGCTGCCGGTCGTGGCCACGCCCAACGTCGGCGCCCGCTTCGTGACCGACGAGGGCCGGTTCGGCCTGCTGACCGGCATGGACGAGATCGGCGACCGGCTGGCCGACGTGCTCGGCGACCCGGCCGAGCGCGAGCGGCTCGGCGCCCTGTCGAGCCGGCGCGCGGTCGAGTTCGACCTCGCCCGAGTCGTATCCGAGTACGAGCAGCTCTACCGGTCCGGGACCCGGGTGTGAGCGCCGCCGCGACGCGAGTGCTCTGGCTCAGCAACGAGACGCCCGACGTCGCCGGCCAGGGTGGGCAGCGAAGGCAGTACTTCCAGATTCGCGAGCTCGTCGCGGCCGGCATCCGTGTCGACCTTCTCACGCTCGCCGGATTCCAGGGCGATACGTCCGTCCGGGCTCTCGCCGACGTGCGGCGCGTCCATCGCCACCGCCGCGGCCTGCCCGACCCCCATGGCCGCGCCGTGGTCGCGCGAGCGCTCCGCTCCGGCGCGTACGAGGCCGTCATCGTCGCGCACCTCGAATCCTGGCCCTTCGTCGAGCGATGGGCCCCGAACCGGTCGGGGTCTCGGCTGCTCGTCGACGTGCACAACGTACTGAGCGCGTGGGCCGGGGCGGCGGGCGACGCCGACCGTGCGGCCGCGTACGCCGCGACCGAGGCGCTGGTCCTCGAGCAGGCCGACGCGGTCTCCGTCTGCTCGGACGCCGAGGCCCAACGGCTCCCCGAGGGCGGAGCGGCCGAGCGGATCGTCGTCGCCCACGGGATCGAGCCCGGTGAATGGCCCGATCCGGGCGTGCCCGCCGGCCTGCCGGCGGTCGGCGCGCTCGGGAACTGGAACTGGCCGCCCAACGCGTCGGGCATCGACTGGTTCGTCCGCGACGTTTGGCCCGCGGTCCGGCGACGCGTACCCGACGCGGAGTTCCTCGTCGCCGGGAACGGCCTGGCGGGATCGGCCGCGAGCGCCGACGGCGTGCGGTACCTCGGTCACGTCGCCGACCGGATGAGCGTCATCGACGCGGTCGACGTGATGGCCGTTCCGGTCCTCTCCGGCGTGGGGGCGGCCGTCAAGTTCGGCGAGGCGCTCGCCTCGGGACGGGCCGTGGCCGCGACGCACGACGGCGCCAGCGCGCACCCGGGCGCACCGGCATTCGTCTCCGACGATCCTCGCGAGTGGGTGGAACGGCTCTCGTCGTGGTTGACCGATCGGAGCGCCGCGGTCGAGCAGGGCCGAGCCGCGCGATCCTTCGCGTTCGAGCGCCTGGCGTGGGCGCGAACGACCCGGCCGCTCGTCGACTGGATCCGACGGGGCGACCCGCGGGCGGATCAGGCGGCCGGACCCGGCTCGGCCCGGTAGCTGAAGTCGGCCAGCACGAGCCCCTTCTCATAGGCGTCGGCCGGTGCCATCCCGGGATAGGGCAGCTCGGCGAGGACCTCGAACACCGCGGCCCCCTGCCAGGCGTCGAGGATGCCGGCGCGGCACGCGAAGACGTCGACGGTGTACCGGCCCGGCCGCAGCCACAGGCCGTTGATCGTGAGCGTCGCGCGCTGCGGACGCTCCGGGTCGAGCCACAGGTCGTGGACGCGCGAATCGCACTGCGCGATCACGACGCCGTTGACGTCGTTCACGTGGGCCGAGACGTAGTACGGGAGCCCCGAGTCGGTGCCGGCGGCCAGGTCGATCTCGATCACCGTGTCGTCACCGGGCACGAGATTGCTGTCGGTGCGGACATCGGTCGCCCTGACCTCGCCGGTGCCGGGTCGCCGCGCCGCGTCGCGCTGCACCGCGGCGAAGTCCTCGAAGGTCGCGCGGTACCGATCGAGCGCCCCGTCGACCGAGCCGTGGAAGTCGAGGTGGCCGGCGTTCAGGAACAGCGCGCTCGTGCAGAGCGAGGTGACCGTGTGCATCTGATGGCTCACGTAGAGCACGGTGCGGCCATCTCGGGCGGCGTCGCGCATCTTCGCGAGCGACTTGCGCTGGAACTCCGCATCGCCGACGGCCAAGACCTCGTCGATCGCGAGGATCTCGGTGTCGAGGTGGGCCGCGACCGCGAAGGCGAGGCGCACGTACATGCCGGACGAGTACCGCTTGACGGGGGTGTCGAGGAACCGCTCGACACCCGCGAAGTCGACGATCTCGTCGAAGCGGCGGCGGATCTCCCGGCGGCGCATGCCGAGCAGCGTGCCGTTGAGGTAGATGTTCTCCCGCCCGGTGAGCTCGGGGTGGAAGCCCGTGCCGACCTCGAGGAGGCTGCCGACGCGCCCGCTCAGCTCGATGCGACCGGTGGTCGGCGCGGTGATGCGCGTGAGGAGCTTCAGCAGGGTCGACTTGCCGGCGCCGTTCCGGCCGACGATCCCGACCGCCTCACCCCGCGGGATCTCGAAGTCGAGACGATGCAGCGCGTCGAAGTGCTCGACCTCGGCGCGGCGGAACGGATGGCGCAGGAACTCCACGATCGCCTCGGTCGCACGGTTCGTGCCGTGGCGATGGCTGATGCGGTAGGTCTTGGAGAGGTTCGAGACCGCGATCGCGGTGCCGTTCGACATACGAGCCCTCGTTCTCGGGTGGCGCCCGACTGCGCGCGGGTGCCTCATACCGTAACATCCAGGGGGTGTCACCCGAACGCGGGGTCCGCTCGATTCGTCCGAGGAAGACTCAGACCCTAGAGTTGGCTGTGAAAAACCGATAGTGTGCCCAGAGTATTGCCCGGCCCACCATCAACCCGACCCGATCGCCCACGCGTTGGGGTCCCTGTCACAGCACATGTCCCAGGAGGAATCCCCACCATGAGCGACCTCGAAGAGAAGAAGAGCGGCGTTTCGCGCCGGACCGTCGCGAAGGCGATGGCCTGGTCGGTGCCGGCGGTAGCCCTCGCGGTGCCCGCACCCGCGTACGCCGCCAGCCCCTGTACGCCGATCATCACGTTCGGCCCGACCAGCTGCAAGTGCCCTGGCCAGTCGACGGGCGACCCGTGGGGCTTCTACCTCACGATCTGCGCCACCGACGCGGCCGGCTGCGACCTGCCCGACGGCACGAAGATCACGATCACGGGCGTCGTCAGCAAGACCGGCGGCCCCGGCGGCACGCCGCTGACCCCCGCCGCCGGCAACATCGTGCCCTTCGACCTCACCGTCGGCGAGTGCTCGACCGAGCGCCTGTGGTTCGGCACGAACAGCGGCAACTTCCTGTGGGTCACGTACACCTACAACGGTGTGGCCGGGCGCACGCCCGACATCGCGTCGCCGCCCGAGTGCGGCAAGACCGAGGTCAGCACGGTTCCCTGCGCCGACCGGTAATGGTCTGACGACGAAGGCCCCGGTCCTAGCGACCGGGGCCTTCGTCATGCGTGCCCGGCGCAGCCGAGGCCGGTCTCAGATCAGGTCGGCGAACGTGCGCTCGTGCCGCTGGAACACGATCGCGCCGAGCAGGAAGAGGCCGAGGCTCACCACGATGGCGCCCACGAGCTGCCAGGTCGGCGGGAACGGCGTGCCCAGCATCGAGAACCGGAAGAGCTCCATCAACCACGACAGCGGGTTGGCGAGGAACACCGGCAGCAAGTTCTCGGGCACCGCGTCGAGCGAGTAGGCGACCGGGGTGGCGAACAGCGCGACCTGCATGATCCACGGCAGCACGTACGCCACGTCGCGGTACCGCACCATCCAGGCCGATGCCGCGAGGCCGATGCCGAGCCCCGTCAGCGTGAACAACAGGACCCAGACGGGCACGAGCAGCACGCCCCATCCGGGATTCACGCCGTAGACGATGAGCAGCACGACGCCGAGGCCGAACCCCACGGCGAAGTCGAGCAGGGCCGACATCGACGTGGACAGGGGCACGAGCATGCGCGGGAAGAAGACCTTCGCGACGAGCGCCTGGTTCGCGACGAGCGACGGCGCCGCCCGCGTGAGGATGCTCGCGAACAGCGTCCACGCGAGCATGCTCACGTACGAGAACAGGAAGTACGGCGTGCCGCCGGTCGGGAGGTTCGCGACGCTCCCGAAGACGAGCGAGAACACGCCGGCGGCCGCGAGCGGCTGGATGAGCACCCAGGCCACGCCGATCGCGGTCTGCCGGTAGCGCAGCACCACGTCGCGCTGGCCGAACCGCAGGGCGACCTCGCGCGCCTCCCAGAGCTCGCGCCAGTTCGGCAGCGCGAAGCGCCCGGGCGGGGTGATCACGGTCGGGCGCACGATGGCAAGACTACCGGTCGCGTACGGCCTCGGCCGGGCCGGGGGCCGGTCGCGCCAGACGCCGCAGCACCTCGCTCATCTGCTCGACCCGGTCGGTCCACGTCGCAACCTCGGCGTCCGCGCCCTCGGGGAACGCGGCTGGCGCAGGCACGGCCGCGCGCACCGCCGCGGCGAACGCCGCTCCCTCCGCGACGGTGAGGCGCGCATCGGCCGCGTCGCGGAAGCCCGCGACCGGGGTGGCGACCACCGGACGCCCGACCGCCTGGTACTCGTACAGCTTGATCGGGTCGAGGCTGTCGGTGAACGGCGTCACGAGGTGCGGCACGACGAGCACGTCGGCGTGCTGCAGGTAGCCCACGACCTCGTCGCGGGCGCGGGGGCCGAGCAGGCGTGCGCCGGCGCGCTCGAGCCGCTTCGCGTCATCCGCCGACAGCAGGTTCGGTCCCACGAGCACGAGCGAGCCGGCCTCGCCGAGCGCCCGCGCGGTCGCCTCGCACAGGGCGACGTCGATGCGGTCGGCGTGCACGGTGCCGAGGTAGAGCGCCACGGGTCCGCCGGGGAGGTCGGACGGTCGCGCCGTCGGACGGCGATAGGCCTCGACGTCGACCGCGTTGGGGATGAGCTCCACACGCCGCGTGGCGCCCTTGCGGCGCGCGAGCTCGGGCGAGCACACGACGACCTCGCGGGCCAGGCCGAGCAGGCGGGCCTCGTTTGCGGCGGTCCGTTCGAGCTCGCCCGTCGGGCGGTCGGCGGCGACCCAGTCGTCGGTGACGTCGTACAGGGTCGGCCAGCCCGTGCGCTCCGCGAGGGCGACCATGCCGGGGTCGTTGATCCAGAGCAGCGGATGGCGCATGCCGAGACCGCGCGCGGCCCGCATGACGCGGCGCGCGAGCCGGTCGTCGGCGCGCCGGTCGAGTCGGCGGGGCAGCCACTTCACGGGTCCGAACCGCCAGAGCCGTGCGGGCGCGACGGCCGGGATCTCGCGCACCCGCCGGCCGAGCCGCGGCCGCCGTCGCGAGACGAGGTCGTGCACCGGATCGGCGGCCGGCTCGACGAACAGCACCCTGAGCTCGGGATCGGACCGCAGCAGCCCCGCGACGAGATGCTGGTTGCGCCGCCACACCTCGTCCCAGCGCTCGAGCGAGACCACCACGAGATCGGTCACAGCACGCTCCTGTAGATCGCGTCGGTGCCCTCGAGCTGGGCTTGCATCGAGAACTGGCGGTGCTGGCGATCGCGCTCCGCGAGGCCGAGCGCGTCGCGACCGGCCGGGTCGCCGGCGAGGGAACGCAGGCTCGCGGCCGCCGCCTCGACGTCGTCGGGCCGGAACATCGCGCGAGGGTCGAGGCCGGCGAGCATCGCGCGGTGCCCGGCGGCGCCCGCGGCGACGACGGGCAGCCCGCCCGCCATGGCCTCGAGAACCGTGAGCCCGAAGTGCTCGAACGGGCACGACGCGAGGAGCAGGCCCGCACGGTCCATGACGTCCGGCAGGTCGGCGCGGAAGCCGAGGAACCGCACCGAACCGGTGAGGCCGAGCGTCTCGACGAGGTCGTGCAGCGCCGCCGACTCGGAACCCGTGCCGGCGACCTCGAGCGTCCAGCCGTCGTCGGCGAGCCGGGACGTCGCGAACGCGCGGATGCCGACGTGCGTGTGCTTCTCGGGTTCGAGCCGCTGCGCCATGAGCACGGTGCGCGTGCGTGCGGTGGCATCGCCGGCCGCCCGCGGCTCGAGGCCGGGATGGACAATCGTGCTCGGCCCGTCGACGGCGGCCGCGACGACGTCGCTGATCGCGATCTGCGCGGCGATACGGCCGCGGAGGAGCGACCCGATCGGCACCGGGCCGACCCGGCCTCGGGGCTGCGCGAAATGCCGCGTGGCCACGATGGGAGGCCGAGGCGGTCGCGCCCCGGCGAGCCCCGCCACGGCGCCGAGGTCGGCCGCGGTCATGTGCGTGTTCACCACGTCGACCGACCTGGCGTGCCGGCGGACCGCACGGGCGACCTCGATCGTGCGAGCGGCGGGCGCGAACGCGACATCCGCCGCAGCCAGGCCCGGACGCATTCGGTCGGCCGCACCACCGATTACGGCGACGCGGTGCCCCGCCCCGGCCTGCGCGCCCGCGAGGCGCAGCACGAACTGCTCGACGCCCGCGAACCCGTCGGACCGGATCGCGTGCAGGATGCGGAGCGGCGCGCTCACGTGGCATCCTTCGCCCGGCGCACCTCGTCGACGAGCGCGAGGTACCGTTCGGCCGCCGCACCCCACGAGTGGGCCATCGCGCTGTCGCGGGCCCGCCGCCGCCATTCGTCGAGGTCCTGCGCGCCGAGCTCGGCGAACCGACGCCCGATCTGCTCGGCGTCGGGCGCCACGAGGAACCCGTTCACCCCATCGACGACGACGGATGGCGCGATGCCGACGGGCGTCGAGACCACCGGGAGCCCGGCCGCGAGCGCCTCCATCACGACGAGGCCGTACGACTCGTACGCGCTCGGCAGCACGAACGCGTCGGCCGCCCGCAGGAATGGCACGGGGTCGGGGTGGGCTCCCGCGAACCGAACCTGCTCCGCGACGCCGAGTCGTTCGGCCTCGGCCGACGCGTGCCGGATCATCTCGGGCGTGCCGCCGACGACGAGCAGGGTCGCGCCGGGCGCGTGCGTCAACGCCGCCAGCGCCAGTGGCAGTCCCTTCCGCTCGAATTCGTGACCGATGAACACCACCACCAGCCGGTCGTCGGGGATGCCGAGCTCGGCCCGCGCGGCTGCGCGCTCGGCCGCGTCGGCCGGTCGGAATCGCTCGAGGTCGACTCCGTTGGGGATCACCCGGATGGGAGCGGGGATCCGCCCGTACGTCTCGACGAGCAGCTTCGCCTCCTCATCGCTCAGTGCGACGATCGCCCGGTGCGTCGTCCCGCGGTACCTGATGCGATCCCGCGCCGCGGTGAAGAGGTGCAGCGGATTGCGGACCATGCGCCACGCGTAGCGCCCGCGGTTTCGCATGGCCACCACGAGCAGGCCGTGGTTGACGTAGATGTCGCCCGTCATCGCGTCGTTGTGGCAGATCGACACCGCATCGGGACGCGCGGCGAGGAACCGCCGGGCGCGAGCCGTTCCGACGGTGCTGAACCACACGACCTCGCGTACGTGCCGCACCCGCGCGGCGAACGCCGATCGCGGCGGGCGCCGCGGACGACGACCCGCCTCGCGCGCCGTGAATCGCTCGACGGTCGCTCCGCGCTCCCGGAACTCCCGCTCGAGCGCATCGGCGACGCCGGCGACGCCGCTCCCGGGCTCGATCGACGGAGCGATCTGGACGATCCGCGTCATCGAGTCGACCTCGCCCCGGCCGAGCGGCTGGCGCCGTCGGCCGGTGACGCGGCGCCGGGCTGCGGCTCGCGGGCACCGGGTTCCGCAGCGAGCTGCTCCGCGAGCTCGAGGTACCGGCGTGCGATGGCGCGCCATCCGTACGGCTCGGCACTGCGGCGGGCCCGCCGGCCCCACTCGGCGAGTTCCGAGGCATCCAGCTCGGCGAGGTGCTGAATCCGCCGCCCGATGTCGACGGGGTCGCGCTCGACCAGGTAGCCGTTCACGCCGTCGTCGACGATCTCGCCGGCGAAGCCCACCGGGGTGGCCACGACCGGCAGCCCGCTGGCCAGCGCCTCGAGCACGACGAGCGCGTTCGCCTCGTACGCGCTCGGCAGCACGAAGAGATCGCTCGCCGCGAGGAACGGAGCCGGGTCGTTGCGCGGCCCGAGGAAGAGCACGCGATCTCCGACGCCGAGGGATCGGGCGTCGGCATACGCCCCGGCGATGATGTCGTCGTTGCCGCCGATGATCAGCAGCAGCACGTCGGGGGCATGCGTCAACGCGCGAATCGCGAAGGCGAGGCCCTTGCGCTCGAACTCGTGCCCCACGAAGACCGCCACACGCTCGTCGTCGCCGAGCTTCAGCGCGTCGCGTGCGGCCCGGCGCTCGTCGGCCGTCGGCGGCCGGAAGCGCTCGAGGTCGACGCCGTTCGGGATGACGACCACCGGCGGGCGCACGCGACCGTATGTGGCGACGAGCTCGGCCGCCTCGCGCTGCGAGAGCGCGACGACCACACGGTGCGTGCGACCGCGGTAGCGGAGGCGGTCGCGCAGGTGGTTGAAGATGTGGAACGGGTTGCGGACCATGAGCCAGGCCGGGTTGCCGCGTGCGCGCATCGACGCGAGCACGATGCCGTGATTGACGTAGATGTCGCCGGCCAGCACGTCGTTGTGGCAGATGGAGATCGCGTCGGGCCGGGAGGCCAGGAACCGCCGGGCGCGCACGGTGCCCACCGTGCTGAACCACACGACCCGCCACCCGCGGGCGAAACGGCGCAGGAGCTTCGCCTTCGGCCACCGGAGCGGCGCGGTCCGCGCATCGGCGAACGTGTACCGCTCGACCGTCGCCCCGAGGCCGCGCAGCTCGCGCTCCAGGTTCCATGCGACCCCCGCGACGCCCGCGCCGGGGCCGATGAACGGGACGATCTGGACGATGTGGGTCACGCGGCGCTCCCGGCGTACCGCGCCTCGACGCGGGTGGGTCCGAGGCGGTAGAGCGCGGCTCGGCGGCGGGCATCGCGCCCGCGCTCGCCGGGCAGGGCGATCGAGCGCGCCATGGACCCGACCCACTGGCCGACCCTGGCCGCCTGCCAGCCGAGCTCGCCGTGGTGCTTGCGCAGGTAGCGCTCGACCGAGGCGTGGAAGTGGGCTTCGCGCCGGAGTGCGTCGCGGCTCGTCGCCGCGCCGGAATGCTGCGCCGTCGCGCTCGGGACCACGGCGTGCCGCCAGCCGAGGCGATGCGCGCGATAGGCCCAGTCGGTCTCCTCGGAGTAGAGGAAGAACCGCTCGTCGAACCCGCCCACCTGGTCGAGCGCCTCTGCCCGGAGCAGCAGCACGGAGCCGATCACGAACGTCGGCGCGCGATGCAGTCGCGCGAGTCCGAGCGCTTCGAGCCACGTCGAGGCGGGGGAGGGGAACGGCCACTCGACGCGCGCCGAGTCGCCGTCGTCGTCGACCTGCGCGGGGCCGACGCTCGCGAGGTCGGGACGCGAGCGCAGCGCGGCACCGAGTCGCGCGACGTCGTCGACGCCGATCACGGCGTCGGGGTTGAGCAGCAGCAGGTCGGCGCCGGGCACGAGGCGGTCGTCCAGCGCGACGTTCACCCCCGCCGCGAACCCGCCGTTGCGGCCGGCGTCGAGGTAGCGCACGCCGACCTCGTCGCAGACGGCGCGGATGGCGGGGAGCGACGAGTTGTCGACGACGGTGACGGGCATGCTCGTCAGCGGCTCGATGGCCCGCCGAATGAGGTCGGGTGCTCCGTAGGCGACGACGACCACCTCGATCGGGGGCGCCGCCGAGGGCCGCGTCAGCGGCTCGTGGAGGACGGAGCGGTACAGGTCGAAGTAGTCCTGGCCCACTGCGTCCCAGCTGCACTCGCGGGCGCGCTCGAGTCCGGCCGAGCGCAGCTCGTCGGCCCTCGGCCCGGCCGCCTCGGCGAGCGCCGCGGCGAGCGCAGCGGCGTCGCCCGTCGGCACGACGATCCCCGCCCCGCCGACGACGTCGGGCAGCGCGCCCGCGTCGCTGGAGACCACGGGCACGCCCGTCGCCATCGCCTCGATGGCCACGCGCCCGAACTGCTCGGTCCAGTCGGGCGTCGGCAGGGAGGGCACCGCGAGGACGTCGAGCGATCGGTAGAACCCGGCGAGCTCGTCGGTGCCGAGCGGCCCGAGGAACTCGACCCTCGACGCGAGGCCCGCGCCCCCGGCGCGCGCTCGCAGCTCGGGCTCGAGCGGCCCGGCTCCCGCGATGCGCAAGCGCAGCCGCTCGTCGAGGTCGAGCGCGTCGAGGAGCACGAGGAGGCCCTTCTCGGTGACCAGCCGGCCCGCGTAGCCGACCATGATCGACGAAGTCGACCCGGCACCGACGGCGTCGGTCACGGACGCGGGCGCCGGCTCGAACCGGTGCAGGTCGATGCCGAGCGGGATGACCCGTGCCCGGCCCGCGAACCCCTTCTCCTCGACGATGCGCGCGGCATCCGCGTTGCACGCCGAGATGCCCGATGCGGCGCGCAACGCGGCTCGCTCGAACCAGCGGAACGGCACCGGGTAGCGCTTGCGCAGGTTCTGCGCGGTGTACAGCACCACCGGGGTGCGACGGCGTCGGATGGCGCGCAGCAGCAGCACCTCTGCGGTGGCGAGCGCGAACGGCTCCTCGTGGACGTCGACGAGGTCCCAGTGCTCGCCCAGCGCGCGCCAGATCGGACGCGGGTCGTAGAGGAACAGCGCCGGATGACGGCCGACCGTCGCGACACCGGCCACCAGTTCGCCGTCACGCGGCTCGAGGCGCACCATCCGGCCGCCCTCGGGCCAGGCCCTCGCGCTCAGCGTGGCCACCTCGACGCCGAGAGCACGGAGGGCGCGCTCGCGACCCCTCCATTCGTCGACGACGGCGCTATGCGATATTCTCAGCACGCGCACGTCGCCCTCCAACGTAGAATCTCAGATCAGGAACAAGATATCGCCGGTGCGCCCACGCCGGAGAACGCCCTTCGACCCGAAGCAAGGGGATCACAGTGACCAACGGTGCCTTCACTGTACCCGCCGCAGTGCAGCGAGCCCGGTGCTGACATGAGCAACCGGCGACCGACCGACAACCGTTTCCCTCGCGTCCTCCACCTCGATCACACCACCGTCGCCGGTGGTGCCGAGTTCGCGCTCCTGCGCATGTTGAAGGCCGGCGCTCCCTGGTCGCCTTTCGTCATGATCGCCCCGACCGACGAGCCGGGGCGGGGCGTCTACGAGACGCTGCCACCCGAGGTGCCGTACTGCGTCGTCGGCGTGCGCCAGCCGGCCGGCGTCAGCTGGGGCGGCATCGGGCTGCAGCTCGTGGCCGGCGCCCGGCTCATCGTGCAGGCCCTCGCGACGCGGCTGCACCCGCGCTTCCGAGACGCCGACGTCGTCGACGCGAACACCGCCCGCGCCGCCGCCTACGGCGCGATCGCCGCCCGCCTCTCGCGCGTGCCGTTCGTCGTGCACGTGCGCGACATGACCGACCGCGACGCGCTCGGCCGGTTCGGGCACTTCCTCATGACGCGCGTGATCCTGCCGCGCGCCGACGGCGTGGTCAGCGACACCCACCCGCCGCTCGACTCGGCGCGCCCGCACCTGCGGCCCGAGGCGATCGCGCGGGTGATCCCGAGCGCCTCCGGCATCCGGCTCCGCGAGACGCTGCCGGAACGCGCGCCGGGCGGCCTGCGGGTGGGCATGCTCGCGCGGATCGACCCGTGGAAGGGCCAGCGCGTGCTGCTCGACGCGTTCGCCGAGGCGTTCGCCGGCACCGACGCCACGCTCGAGTTCGCCGGGGCCGCGCCGTTCGGCCATGAGGACTTCCTCGCCGAGCTGCGCGAGCGGGCGGCCGAGCTCGGCGTCGCCGGGCAGGTCCGGTTCCTCGGGCACGTCGACGACGTCGACGGCCTGATCGATCAGTGGGATGTCGCGGTGCAGGCGTCCACGCGTCCCGAACCGCTCGGCCAGAACGTGCTGCAGTACCTCGCGTCGGGCCGTGCGGTCGTCGTTGCCGACGAGGGCGGGCCCACCGAGTGGGTGCACGACGGCGTCAACGGCCTCCAGTTCGCGGCTCGCGACATCCGCTCGCTGGCCGACGCGCTGCGCCGGCTCGGCGCCGACGCCGCGCTGCGCACGCGACTCGGCATCGCCGCGGCGACCACGCCGGGCCTCCTGGGCGACAGCGAGGTCGCCGAGGCGCACGGCATGTTCTACGCCGAGGTGATCGACGCGGTGCGTCAGCGCGCGGCGCGCGGCCGCCCGGCGGCGGTGCCCGCGTACGACGAGATCGTACGGCGGCAGCCGAGCGTCAGCAGCGCGTCGAGCCGGGCGGCGTGAAGGCGCGCGTCCACGAGGTCCACCCGGCGTGGGCTCGCCCGGTGATGGGGGCGGCGCGGTGAGCGCCGACGGCTTCACGGTGCTCGTCGTGTGCACCGGCAACGTCAATCGGTCCGCGCTCGGCGCAGCGCTGCTCGACACGTGGGCGGGCTGGTACCTGCCCCGTGAGCGCGTCGCCGAGGTCAGGGTGACGAGCGCGGGCCTGCGCGCTCCCGTCGGCAACCGCATGGGTCGCCGTTCGCGCGCCATCGCCGACGTTCTCGGCGCCGACTGGTCGCGGCACCGGGCCGCGCAGATCAGCGAGGCGGCGATCCGCTCCGCCGACCTTGTGCTCGTCTCCTCGGCCGACCAGCGCGAGGCGGTTCTGGGCCTCGTGCCCGGGGCGCTTCGTTCGACGTTCACCATCCGCGAGGCCGGACGGATCGCGGAGGGCCTGCCGGCGCTGCCGCAGCCCGGGTCCGTCGACGAGATGCGCGAGCGAGTGGCGAGGCTCGCGCGCAACCGCACCGTCGAGGTGCGCGTCGGCGGCGACGACGACATCGTCGACCCGCAGGGCAAGGACGATGAGGCATACCGCCTGATGACCCGCCAGGAGATCCCGCCGCTCGCGCGCATCGCGCGCCTGCTGTTCGGCATGCCCGATTCGGAGGTCGAGGCCTACGACCGGGTCGCGGGCGAGGCGGCCTTCACGTTCGCCGACGACGGCACGAGCATCCGCGCCACGTCGGAGCGCGATCGCGGCCGCCACGAGGCCTGATCGAGCGGTCGGCGCGGGGTCATGGCCGGTCGTCGAAGAGGTGGGCCGGATCCCAGGTGCGCCACGACCGCGGATCGTCGATGACCACCCGGTCGGCGGCGGGCGCCGAGCCCGGCCCCGCGTCCGCGCCATCCGCCGGCGCGCCGGCCTCGCCCCGAAGGTACGCGACCCACTCGGCAACCCGGGCCCGGTCGTCGAGCGCCGCCCAGTCGCGCCAGTGGGTGGCGATCGTCGCGTCCTTGCCGGCCTCGTCGAGCGCCGCGACGCCCTGGGAGGCTTTGCGCGAGTACTGCTCGAGCGATCGGCAGGAGTAGTGGAGCATGTGCAGCTCCACCGCAGGCCGTGGCCCGCGATCGCGGAGGTCGTGGTTGCCCTCGCCGACCCATGCCCACCGGCGCGCGCGGAAGGCGATCTTGCGCCACATGGTGGGGTCGCGGTCGACCTGCACCGGGCGGCTCGCGTCGAGGTCGATCCGGCCGTCCTCGACGAGCGGATACACCGTGCGGTAGTCGCACCACACGCGATCGGCCGTGACGCGCGCGAGCCGGTCGGCCAGCGAGGCGTCTCGTGCGAACCAGAATTCGTCGGCATCGAACGGCACCACCCAGTCGGCGCCGGCGCGCCACGCGAGATGCGCGAGATACGACGTCTTCATGCCCTGGTGGAAGGCGGGCTCCGCGTCGGTGCCGACGTGGAGCCGGGGATCGTCGGCCGCGACGGCCGCGAGCACCGACGCGGTGGCGTCGGTCGAGCCGTTGTCGACGACGATGACACCGGCGACGCCCTGGCCGAGCATGTGCCGGACGGAGTGCCCGATCACGTCGGCCTCGTCCTTCGCCATGCACACGGCCCAGACGGAGCCCGCGTGTCGCGGCGACCGCCGAAGACCCGGCACGCTGATGTTCCGATTGAGATGGCGCTGCAGTGCACCGCGCCGCTCGCGTTCGAGTCGGATGCGGTGCATCGCGCGTCGTCCGGCGTCGCCGACGGGGTCGGGCAGCACGTCGGCGACGATCTGCTTCAGCCCCATGCCGACACGATATCGGCGCGCGGGGCGGTCGCGCGCGGCGTGACGCTCCCGGCCGGGCTCAGCTGCGAGGCGACGGCGTCGCGCCGGCCCTGCGCGGTGTCGACGAGGCCGTGCCGAGCGCGTCGACGCCGGACGGCCCGGCGGTGACGAACGCGGTGATCGCGTCGAGCGCGACATCCGCCCCCAGCACGCGCGAATGCCCCGCGCCCTCGGTCGCCGCGAGACGCGAACGGTCGCCGTGCGCCTCGTGCAGGCGCACGGCCTCGCCGAACGCCACCTCGCGGTCGCCCCGGTCGTGGAGGACGAGCAGCGGCATCGGCTCGGGCAGCAGCTCGGCCGTGCCGTCGAAGCGGCGCCACGGGTCGTCGAGGTGGGGCAGGATGCGTCGGGCGAACCGGGCCGCGACGGCGTCGGCGGTCGCGGCGCTCACGCCGACGCGGGCCGCGAAGGAGTCGACGAGGTAGCGCGCGTCGGCCATGCCCCCGATCGCGACGAGCGCCCCGGCCGACACGCCGTCGCGAATCGCGGCCGCGCTCGCCATCGCGCCGAACGAGTGCCCGACGACGGTGTGGAACCGGCCCTCGCGTGACTGCAACGCCTCGATCGCCGCGAGCCAGTCGCGCACGTCGGTGCGTCGGCCGAGCGAGTCGCCGTTCGCGGGCGCATCGAAGGCGACCAGCCGGAAGCCCTCGGCGCGCAGCTCGCGAACGATCGGTGCGAACTGCGACGCGCGGCCGCGCCATCCGTGGACGAGCAGGATCGTGTCGGGCCCGGCGCCCCACTCGTAGGTGACGATGTCGCGACCGCGGACGCGGAGGAGGCGGCGCCGCGCGGCGTCGTGCACGGCTCGGTCGGCTTGGCGCACTGGCAGCCGTGGGCCGACGCGCATGAACAGCGGCAGTGCCAAGCGGGCCGCGGCATCGGGCGAGACCCGATCGGCCGCGCGAACGGCGGCGACCTGCGCGGCGAGGAGGGGATCGACGATGGTCACGACGTGCTCCGATCAATGAATACGAACGGTCGTGCGTTGAGTATACGAACGTTCGTGCGTAAAATCTAGAGGGTGAGCACCGAGATCGACGAACGGAACATGCGCCCCGATGGGCGTCGCGTCCGCGGCGATGCGTCGCGCCGCAGCGTGCTCGCCGTCGCGGCCGACCTCGCATCCGTCGAAGGCCTCGACCAGCTCTCGATCGGGCGTATCGCCGAGGCGGCGTCCGTGAGCAAGAGCGGCGTCGCGACGCTGTTCGGCAGCAAGGAGCGACTGCAGCTCGCGACCGTCGAGTCGGCTCGCGAGCGCTTCGTCGAGACGGTGATCACGCCGGCGCGCGAACTGCCGCGCGGACTCGACCGCCTGCTCGTGCTGGTCGACCGGTGGATCGCGTACTCGCGCGATCGCGTGTTCCCGGGCGGCTGCTTCTTCGGCGCGGCGGCCGCCGACTTCGATGCGAAGCCGGGTGAGGTCCGCGAGGCGATCCGCCGGGCGCTCGACGACTGGGAGGGCTACCTCGCCGCGTCGCTCGCGCACGCGCGCGATCTCGGCGAGCTGCCTGCGCTCGACGACCCCGCCCAAGCGGCGTTCGAGTTCAGCGCGCTCCTCGAGCTCGCGAACCGCGACAGCGTCTTGCGCGGCACCAACGTTCCGTACCGTCGCGCGCGCGCCGGCGTCGCCGCGCGCCTGCGCGCCGCAGGAGGCGACGGCGCCGCGATCGACGCGTTCGCCGCGACATCCGACGCCTGACGCACCCCGTGAGGGTCGAGGAGGCCGAAGGCCGCCTCGAGCCCCGGCGCGAAGGCCGCCTCGAGACCCCGGCGCCTGCCCGCGCCGGCGCCCACGGTTCACAGGAGATCCCGCGATGTGCCGGACGCGATCGCGCGAATCGTCCTGCAGATCGTCAGGACTCCTGTGAACGGCGGGGGTGTGCCGACCTCAGCCCGCCACGAGCGCGCCCGAGCGCGAGATCTCGACCTGCTCGTCGCGCGGCACGACCTTGACGCGCTCGCGTGCGACCGGGCCCTCGAACGCGTCGCCGAGGCCGCGCTCGTGCGCGTCGAGCGCGAGCCATCCGTTCCAGGTCGTGTAGCGGATGCCGCGGGCCTCGAGCAGCTCGAGCACCTCGCCGCCGCCGTCGGCCGCCACCGTCGGCGGCGCAAGGACGCCGGCGTTCGCGTCGGAAACCAGGTTGGTGATGGTCTCGAGCGCGTCGCCCTTGGTGTGGCCGATGAGGCCGACGGGGCCGCGCTTGATCCAGCCGGTCGCGTACACGCCCGCGATCGGCACGCCCGAGCCATCCGTGACGCGGCCGCCCGCATTCGGGATGACGCGGGCCCGGTCGTCGAACGGCACGCCCGCGATCGGCGAGCTCGCGTAGCCGACCGCGCGGTACACGGCCTGAACGGGCACGTCGACGAACTCGCCGGTGCCCTCGACCGAGCCGTCGCCGACCGGGCGGGTGCGCTCAAAGCGCACGCCCTCGACGCGGTCGGTGCCGAGCACCTCGACGGGCGAGTGGAAGAAGTGCAGGTGCAGGCGGCGCGACGCGGTCGGCTGCCAGTCGGCGGGCTTGCGCCATCCGTTGAGCGTGCGCGTCATGACCTTGACCTGGTTGTTCGTCGCGAGCAGGTGCGCGGCGTGCTCGTCGCCCTCGGCGCGCGCGAAGTCGTCGTCGTAGACGACGATGTCGACGTCGGGCACCTCGCCGAGCTCGCGCAGCTCGATCGGCGTGAACTTCACCTGCGAGGGGCCGCGGCGGCCGAAGACGTGCACGTCGGTGACCGGCGAGGCGAGCAGTCCCGCGTGCACGTTCGCGGGGATGTCGGTCGAGAGCAGGTCGGCCGGGTGCTTGGCGAGCACGCGCGCGACATCCAGCGCCACATTGCCGTTGCCGATCACCGCGATCGACTCGGCCTCGAGCGGCCACTCGCGGGAGACATCCGGGTGCCCGTCGTACCAGGCCACCACGTCGGCCGCGCCGTACGAGCCGGGAAGATCGATGCCGGGGATGTCGAGCGGCGCGTCCTTCAGGGCGCCCGTCGCGAAGATCACGGCGTCGTAGCGCTCGCGCAGCTCGTCGACCGTGACATCCCGCCCGACCTCGACGTTGCCGATGAGGCGGATGGTGCCCTCGTCGAGCATCTCGTGCAGCGAGTTGACGATGCCCTTGATGCGCGGGTGGTCGGGCGCGACGCCGTAGCGGATCAGGCCGTACGGCGCGGGTAGCGACTCGAACAGGTCGATCGCGACCTCGCCGCCGGCCTCGTCGACCTGGCGGCGGAGGATGTTGCCCGCGTAGATGCCGGCGGGGCCGGCTCCGACGATCGCGACACGGAGGTTGAGGGTCATGAGGGCATGGCCTTTCGGAGGGAGTGCAGGGGTCGAGGGAGGTCAGTCGATGGCGGGCGGCGCCGCGAAGGCGGATGTCGCCAGCTCGGCGGGCGCGTACGGGCTGAGCCGCACGACGTCGCCGACCACCACGACGGCGGGCGATCGTACGCCCCGCAGGGCCGCCTGGTGGGCGATCGTGCCGAGCGTGCCGATCGTCACTCGTTGGCGAGGGCCGTACCCATCCTCCACGATCGCGACTGGGCAATCGCTGCCACGCTCGCCGCGGGCGAGCGTGATCGCCGAGTTCGCGAGCGTGCCGACGCCCATGAGCAGCACTACGGTGTGGTCGCGGCCGCCGCCCAGCTGCTGGATCTGGTCGTGGCCGGTGACGACCGTGAAGGTCGTCGCGAGGCCGCGGTGCGTGAGCGGGATGCCCGCGATGGCGGGCACCGAGACGGCGCTCGTGATGCCGGGCACGACCTCGACGTCGACGCCGCGGTCGCGGCAGAACGCGAGCTCCTCGCCGCCCCGCCCGAAGATGTACGGGTCGCCGCCCTTGAGGCGCACGACGCGCTTGCCATCGCGGGCCAGCGTGACGAGCAGCTCGTTGATCGCGTCCTGCGGCACGGCGTGATGGCCGGGCAGCTTGCCCACGTCGACGACGTCGGCCGTGAGCGCGACGCCGTCTGCGGCGAGGCCGTCGAGCACGGACCGAGCGCCGAGGCGGTCGGCGACGATGACGTCGGCGGCCTCGAGGGCGCGCAGGCCGCGGATGGTGAGCAGGCCGGCGTCGCCCGGGCCCGCGCCGACGAGCGTGACGCGGCCGCTCATGCGTTCGCTCCCGTCAGGCCACGACGGCGCAGCAGGCCGCGCTCGATGGGTGCGAAGACGAGCAGCTCGATGACGACGCCGATCGCGAGGATCACGAGGATGGTGCCGAGCGCGCCGGCCAGGTCGGCGAGGTCGCGGCTCTGCTGCAGCATCGAGCCGAGGCCGAAGCCGATCGTGCCGCCGAACGCGATGATCTCGGCCGCCATGAGCGAGCGCCACGAGAAGGCCCAGCCCTGCCGCAGGCCCGCGAGGTACCCGGGCAGCGCCGCGGGCACGACGACCGCCATGGCGAGCTGCCAGCGCGAGGCGCCGAGCACGGTGCCCACGCGCCGCAGCTGGGGCGGCACGTGGTCGATGCCGGCGACGAGCCCGTTGGCGATGGATGGCACGGCGCCCATCAGGACGACGAAGTACACCGTGGCATCCGTCAGCCCGAACCAGATGATCGCGGCCGGGACCCATGCGACCGACGGCAGCACCTGCAGGCCGGAGAGCAGCGGCTGGAATGCGCGGCGCAGCAGCCGCGACTCTGCGAGGAGCAGACCGAGCGGCGTGCCGATGGCGATGGCGATGAGGAAGCCGAGGATGCCGCGCTCGAGGCTCGTCGTCACCGCGAGCTGCAGCCGGCCGGCCTCCCACGACTGGCCGAGCGCGGCGGCGACGTCGAGCGGGCCCGGCGAGAGGTCGGGCCGCGGCTGGGCGATGACGGTGTACGCCTGCCACGCCGCGACGAGCAGCACGAGGAGCACGATCGGCGGCAGCGCGCCGTCGATCAGGCGGCGCCACCACGGGCGCGTGGTGCGCGTCTCGGTCTGCAGTGCGTCGAGCCCGCGCAGGTCGGCGCTCAGCGAATCGGCGTCGACCGACAGCGGCCGTTCGAGGGTCCGGATCTCAGGCATTGCGACGGATCTCCCTTCGCAGGTGCTCGGTGATCTCGATCGAGAGCGTGCCGACCTGCGGCGACTCGATGCGACGCGGGCCCTCGTCGGCGATCCGCCATTCGCGCACGACGCGACCCGGGCGGCTCGACATGAGCAGCACGCGCTGCCCCAGGCGCACGGCCTCGCGCACGTTGTGCGTCACGAACACGATCGTGCGGCCCGTCTCGCGCCACACGCGCTCGAGCTCCTCGTGCAGCAGGTCGCGCGTGATCGCGTCGAGCGCCGCGAACGGCTCGTCCATGAGGAGCACCGGGCGGTCCTGCGCGAGCGCGCGGGCGAGGGCGACGCGCTGGCGCATGCCGCCGGACAGCTCGTGCGGTCGCTTCTCCGCGGCATCCGCGAGGTTGACGACGTCGAGCAGTTCGAGCGCGCGAGCCCGGCGGGCCGAGGTCGACAACCCCGACCCGCCGAGCCGCAGCGCGAGCTCGACGTTGCGCCGGGCGGTGAGCCACGGCAGCAGCGACGCATCCTGGAACATCACCGCAGCCCCGCCGTCGGCGACCTCGACCGAGCCGGTCGTGGGCTTCTCGAGCCCGGCGACGACCGAGAGCAGCGTCGACTTGCCGCAGCCCGACGCGCCGAGCAGGCACGTGAACTCCCCCGGCGCGACATCCAGGTCGATGCCCTCGAGCACCACCGGACCGTCGTCGGCGTACCGCTTGCCGAGGCCGGCGATGCGGATGGCGGGAGCAGGCGTCGTGGCGGCACCGGAGCCCGGGGTCTCGGGACGCGCCTTCGGTGCCACTCTGCCGGCGGTGATGGTGGACATGACTACTCCGTTCCGAGGCCCGCCGCGCTCACGGGCTCCTCATCGGACTCCTCGAGCACGGCGTTGAGGGCCGACAGGTCGAACAGGCCGTCGATGTCGCCGGTCTTCGAGGTGCCCGCGTCGACGCCGTCCTGCAGCAGCTGCTCGAACGTGTCGGCGTGCGGGTCGAACGTGAACTCGACGTGCTCGAGCGCCCGGTCGATGACCTCGTCCGAGAGGCCCTTGCCGGCATCGGCCGTCAGGCGGGCGTTGATGACGTCGGCCGCGGCATCCGCGTTCTCCTCGAGCCAGGTGACGGATGCCACGTGGCCCGCGACGAGCGCCCGAACCGTCTCGGGGTGCTCGGCGAGGTAGTCCGCGCGCACGAGCAGCACGGTCGTCGGGAACTCGCCGTCCTCCCAGAGGTCGGCCTCGTCGACGAGCACCTCGGCGCCCGCGTCGACGACGAGCCGCGAGACCCACGGCTCGGGGAGCCAGGCCCCGTCGATATCACCCGCCTGGAACAGCGTGAGCGTCTGCGAGTTCTCGGTCGGCGAGATGGTCACGTCGCCGCCGCCCGTGGTCGAGGTCTCGTAGCCCTCCTCGGCGAGCCAGGTGCGCAGCGCGACATCCTGCGTGTTGCCGAGCTGCGGCGTCGCCAGGTTCGTGCCCGCGAGATCGGCCGCGTCGTCGATATCCGGCTGCACGACGAGCGCCGCGCCGCCGCTTGCCGCGCCCGCGACGATGCGCGCCGACTCGCCGCCCGACGCGACGAAGGTGTTGATCGCCGGGTTCGGGCCGATGTAGGTCGCGTCGATCGCGCCGGCGCTCAGCGCCTCGATGGCAGCGGGCCCGGCGTTGAACACCTGGGTCGAGAGCGTCGTGTCGCCGAGCGCCTCCTCGATGAGCCCCTCCTCGAGGCCGACGAGTGCGGGCGCGTGCGTGACGTTCGCGAAGTACCCGAGGCGGAGCTCCTCGGCGGGCGTGCCGGTCGCCTCGGCGGCGGGTGCCTCGGGCTGACTGCCCGCGCCCGACGCGGGCGTGGCCGCGCAGCCCGACAGGGTCGCGGTCGTGAGGATCGCGCCGGCGAGCATCATGCCGGCGAGGTCTCCGAGTCGGGTCGAGCGGATGGCGCGCGGACGTGCGGTCATGCTGAATCTCCTTCGGTGACGATGCCGGCGGCGAGGGTGGCGCCGTCGTGCGGATGGATGACGAGGAACGCCCCCGCCCGGCGGTGTGCGGCGTACGGCTCGACGGCGAGGTCCGCCGCGAGCTTCAGCCGCACGAGTCCGATGTCGTTCGTCTCGAGCGCCGCGGTGAGCGTGGTCTCGAGCGTGTCGAGGTCGAGCCGGCCCCGGATGTCGGTCACGAGCGCCTGCACGGTCGTCGTGCCGTGCTTCACCAGCACCCGGCTCCCCGTGGTGAGCGGACGCCCGTCGAGCTGGAACACGTCGGCCTCGATCTCCCGCCGAGGCGCGGAGAGCGACCCGGCGGCCGCGATCACGGCGCCGCGTGCGGCGTCGACCGGGTCGGCGAGGCGCAGCGACACCGAGAGCGGCGCGGAGGCCTCCTCGACGGCGACCGGTCCGCGGTCGATGCCCGCGACCGTGGTCGTGATGCCGGCGGGGAAGACCTCGACCGTGTCGCCGACGCGGACCGTGCCCGACTCGATGCGGCCCGCGAACGCGCGGTAGTCGCGGAAGTCGTCGGCGGCCGCAGCCAGCTCGGGGGAGAGCGCGCCCTGCGGGCGGACCACGAGCTGGACCGGCAGGCGGAGCGCCTCGAGGTCGGTCTCGAGCTCGTCGATCGTGGCGAGTCCCTCGAGCAGCTCGAGCAGGCTCGGCCCGTCGTACCAGGGCGTGTTCGCCGAGCGCTCGACGACGTTGTCGCCCGCGAGCGCCGAGACCGGCACCACGTGCGCGTCGGGGAGGCCGAGGTCGCGCGCGAGCGTCGCGACATCCGCCGCCACCGTCTCGAACGCCGCGCGGTCGTAGTCGACCAGGTCGATCTTGTTCACCGCGACGATGATGTGCGGCACGCGCAGCAGCTGCACGACCGCCAGGTGGCGGCGCGTCTGCTCGAGCACGCCGTTTCGCACGTCGACGAGCACGACGACCGCGTCGGCTGTGGCTGAGCCGGTGACCATGTTGCGCGTGTACTGCACGTGGCCCGGGCAGTCGGCGAGGATGAACGACCGGCGACCGGTCGAGAAGTAGCGGTAGGCGACGTCGATCGTGATGCCCTGCTCGCGCTCGGCGCGCAGGCCGTCGGTGAGCAGCGCGAAGTCGATCGCGCCGGGCTCGCCGCCGAAGCCGCGCTCGGCCGACGTGCGCGCGACCGACTCGAGCTGGTCGGCGAGGATCGCCTTCGAGTCGTGCAGCAGGCGGCCGACGAGCGTCGACTTGCCGTCGTCGACCGAGCCTGCGGTCGCGAAGCGGAACAGCGACCCGGTGGCGGTGGTCGTCGCGCTCATCAGAAGTACCCGTCCTTCTTGCGGTCCTCCATGGCCGCCTCCGAGAGGCGGTCGTCGGCGCGGGTCGCGCCGCGCTCGGTGAGGGTGGATGCCGCGACCTCGCGCACGATGTCCGACACCGTCGCCGAATCCGACAGCACCGCGCCGGTGCAGCTCAGGTCGCCGACCGTGCGATAGCGGACGGTGCGGCGCTCGACGGTCTCGCCCTCGCGAGGCGCCGAGACGTCGCTCACCGCGAGCCACATGCCGTCGCGCGCATAGACCTCGCGCTCGTGTGCGAAGTACAGCGGTGGGAGCGCGATGCCCTCGCGCTCGATGTAGCGCCACACGTCGAGCTCGGTCCAGTTCGAGATCGGGAATGCGCGCACGTGCTGGCCGACCGTGTGGCGACCGTTGTACAGGCTCCAGAGCTCGGGGCGCTGATTGCGCGGGTCCCACTGGCCGAACTCGTCGCGCAGCGAGATGATGCGCTCCTTCGCGCGGGCCTTGTCCTCGTCGCGACGTGCGCCGCCGAAGACGGCGTCGTGCCGGCCGGCGGCGATCGCGTCGAGCAGGGGCTGGGTCTGCAGCGGGTTGCGCGTGCCATCCGCTCGCTCCTGCAGGCGCCCGTCGTCGAGGTAGTCCTGCACCGACGCCACCTCGAGGCGGATTCCGAGGCGCTCGACGGTTTCGTCGCGGAAGCGCAGCACCTCGGGGAAGTTGTGGCCGGTGTCGACGTGCAGCACCGGGAACGGGACCTTCGCGGGCCAGAACGCCTTCGTCGCCAGGTGCAGCACGACGACCGAGTCCTTGCCTCCCGAGAAGAGCAGCACGGGGCGCTCGAACTCGGCGACGACCTCGCGGATGATGTGGATGGCCTCGGCTTCGAGCGCATCGAGCGCGTCGAGCCCCGCGGCGGTCGCCGGCGCGGTCACGTTCGTGTCGGTCATAGGTGCAACCCGCATTCCGTCTTGGCGAGGCCGGCCCAGCGGCCGGACCTCGGGTCCTCGCCCGCGGCGACGGGCTTCGTGCACGGCTCGCAGCCGATCGAGGGGTATCCCTGCGACATCAGGAGGTTCACCGGCACCTGGAACGCGCCCGCGTAGTCGAGCAGGTCCTCGAAGGTCCATGCCGCGACGGGGTTCACCTTCACGAGCCCATTCCGTTCGTCGTACGTGACGAGCGGGGTGAGGGCGCGGGTCGGCGCCTCCTCGCGACGGACGCCCGTGAACCACACCTCGTACCCGCCGAGCGCGCGCTGCAGCGGCTCGACCTTGCGGCGTGCGCAGCAGAGGCCGGGATCCCGGGCGAACAGCTCGGCGCCGAACTCGGCATCCTGCTCGGCTACCGTCTGCTCGGGCAGCACGTCGACGATGCGCACGTCGAGCTGCCGGGCGACCTCCGCGCGCGTGGCGTGCGTCTCGGCGAAGTGGTACCCGGTGTCGAGGAAGAGCACGTCGACGCCCGGGAGGTACTGCGCCACGAGATGCGGGAGCGCGGCGTCGGCCATCGAGCAGGCGACCGCCGCGGCATCCGTCGCGAAGTTCGCCGCGACCCACGCGACGATCTCGGCGGGGGACGCCTCGTGGTCGGTGAGGCTGCCGAGCGCGGCGTTGCCGGCCTCGGCGAGCGCGCGCAGCTCGTCGGCGGAGCGGCGGGAGCCGGCGGTCGGAACGGCAGCGAGGCCGATGTTGCGCGCGCTCATCGCAGGGCCTCCTCGTCGGCGCGGTGAGCCCACTGGGCGAAGGTCTCGCCGGCCGCGGCATCCCGCTGCTCGATGAATCGCGTGACCACGCGCTCGACGTAGTCGGCGATGCCGTCGGCGGCGACCTTGAGGCCGCGGACCGTACGACCGAGGCCGGCCTCGTCGCGGTCCTTCGACGCGAGCCCGCCGCCGAGGTGCACCTGGTAGCCGGGCACCTGCTCGCCGTCGATGGTGACGAGCTGGCCCTTGAGGCCGATGTCGGCGGTCTGGATGCGCGCGCACGAGTTCGGGCAGCCGTTCACGTGCAGCGCGATCGGGTGCGGCAGGTCGAGGGCCGCGAGCCGCTCCTCGAGCTCGAGCACGGCGGCGGTCGCATACGCCTTGGTCTCGACGATCGCGAGCTTGCAGAACTCGATGCCGGTGCACGCGATGGTGCCGCGGCGGATGAGGCTCGGTCGCGCCTGCAGCCCGAGCTCGTCGAGGCCCGCGATGAGCGACTCCACCCGGTCTTCCGGCACGTCGAGGATGACGACCTTCTGGTGCGGCGTGGTGCGCAGCCGGCTCGAGCCGTGGGCCTCGACGAGATCGGCGAGCTTCGTGAGGATCGGCCCGGAGACGCGCCCGACGATCGGCGTCGCGCCGATGTAGAACCGACCGTCCTTCTGGCGGTGCACGCCCACGTGGTCACCGACCGTGGTGGGCGTCGGTGCGGCCGGCCCGTCGGGCAGCGGCGCCCCGAGGTACTCGGTCTCGAGCACCTCGCGGAACTTCTCGACGCCCCAGTCGGCGAGCAGGAACTTCAGCCGCGCCTTGTTGCGCAGGCGGCGGTAGCCGTAGTCGCGGAAGATCTGCGCCACCCCGTGCCACGCGTCGGCGACCTGCGACGGCGCGACGAACACGCCGAGCCGCTCGGCGAGCCGCGGCGCCGTCGACAGCCCGCCGCCGACCCACAGGTCGTACCCCACGCCGAGCTCGGGGTGCTCGACCGCGACGAACGCGACGTCGTTGATCTCGTGCACCACGTCCTGGCTCGGGTGGCCGGTGATCGCCGACTTGAACTTGCGCGGCAGGTTCGCGAGCGACTCGTCGCCGATGAACCGCGAGGTGATCTCGTCGATCTGCGGCGTCGGGTCGATGAGCTCGTCGGCGGCGATGCCGGCGACGGGCGAGCCGAGGATGACGCGGGGCACGTCGCCGCACGCCTCGGTCGTGCCGAGCCCGACGGCCTCGAGGCGGCGCCAGATCTCGGGCACGTCCTCGACGCGGATCCAGTGCAGCTGCACGTTCTGCCGGTCGGTGAGGTCGGCGGTGTCGCGGCCGAACTCGGTCGAGATGCCGCCCATGACGCGCAGCTGCTCGGTCGTGAGCTGCCCGCCGTCGATGCGCACGCGCAGCATGAAGTACTCGTCCTCGAGCTCGTGCGGCTCGAGGGTGGCGGTGCGGCCGCCGTCGATGCCCGGCTTGCGCTGCGTGTAGAGGCCCCACCAGCGGAAACGGCCGTGCAGGTCGGTCGGGTCGATCGACGCGAAGCCGCCGGCCGCATAGGTCGACTCGATGCGCTCGCGGACCGCGAGGCCGCCGTCGGCCTGCTTCCACTCCTCGTTGCCGTTCAGGGGCGTGGTTCCGTCGACCTTCCACTGCCCGTTGGGCTTCGCCGAGGGCCGGGGCGGGCGGATGTCGCGTGCCGGGCGTTCGCCTCGGACGGCCCCGCGCTCGGCGGCGCCGCCGGCCGCTGCGGGACGCTCGGCGCGCGGCGGCCGCGTCGCGGCATCCGTCGTCTCGATCGTCACGAAGTCCTCCTTGCTCGCGTACCCCGTCCGGGGTGCGTGGGCTCGAAGGTACGGAACTCGGGCGGATGACGGTAGGCGAGCCCGTCACGGTGGGTCACGCGCCGTCACATGACGCGTAACGGAACGTCGCGCGGTCGGCTCAGGCGAGCACGGCGGCGGCGTCGGCGTAGCGGTCGAGCACGACGTCGACGACGTCGGCGGGAGCGGGCTCGTCGGGCACGAGCAGGGTCCGCGCGGTCACGTCGGCGCCGGCGGCCCTGGCGAGGTCGTCGAAGTAGCCGGGCGCGAGCAGGTAGTTCGCCACGACCACCCGGCCGTCGGCGACCGCGGCCTCGCGTGCGGCCGCGACGGCGTCGGGCAGTCGCGGATGGGCCGCCGAGAGGAAGCCCACCGCGATGGCACGGCCGGATGCCGCGGCGAGCCGCCGCGCCTGGTCGTGGCAGTCCTCGACCGCCCGCCGGTCGCTCGAGCCCGCCACCGCGAGCACGATCCGGTCGTCGTCGCGCAGCCCGGCCTCCTCGAGCCGGCGGAGCAGCACCGTCGCGAGCCGGTCGTCGGGCCCGAGCGCGCCGGCCAGCACGACGGGCCGCGCGGTCTCGTCGGCGACCGCCTCGGTCAGGTCGACGTAGACGTGGTACCCCGCCGAGAGCAGCAGTGGCACCACCACGGCGGGCTCGCCCGGCTCGAGCGAGGCGAGCGTGGCCGGCACGTCGGGCTGCTCGACGTCGACGTGCCCGAGCCGCACGCTCGGCGTGGCGTCCGGATGCCGCTGCGCCGCCGCCTCGACGACGGCGTCGCGCAGCCCGCGCACCGCCCGCTGCCCCTCGGGCGAGGAGGTGCCGTGGGAGATTCCGACGAGGGCGGGAGGCTGCGTCATCCGTTCATGCTCGCAGAGACATGGACTCGGCGCACGCGACGACGGGGATCAGAAGCTCGTCACGAGGTCGCCCAGCACCTCGTCGACCTCGGTCGGATCGGTCGCGTCGTAATAGTGCGCGCCCGTGGCGCTCGAGATCGACTGCAGCGTCGCGACGTCGGCGTCGGCGCCGTACGCGAGCGTGAAGACGAGCACGGGCGTCGAGTGGTGGAGTCCCTCGAGCGTGGCGAGCATCTGGTCGGCCGTGACGCTCGGCGCCTCGGTCTCGTTCCGTCCGTCGCTGAGGAGCACGATCGCGTTGATCCGGTCGGGGTCGTACGCGTTCGCCTGGCGCTTCGAGAACGTGTCGACGGCCTCGTAGAGCGGGGTCCACTCGATCGGCGCGAGGCCGGCCAGCGCCGTCTCGAACCGGTCGCGCGTGGCGGCGATGTCCTCGACCGCGCTCACCTCGCCGGGCGCCAGCTCGTTCGCGTCGACCTCGGAGAACGCCGCGAGTCCGACGTCGTCGCCGGCGGCGAAGTGGTCGAGGGCCTGCGAGATGGCGCCCTTCGCGGCGTCGAGCTTGGACTCGCCCGTCCCGATCGGATTGCCCATCGAGCCCGACACGTCGACGAGGAAGAGCACGTTCGCCCGCTTGCGCACCTCGGGGAACGCCTCGTGCACTGCGACGACGACCGGCGGTTCGGGGAACGCGAGACCGCCGCTCGGCGACTCCGCGAGCGCGCCCACCTCGGCGACCTCGGGATCGAGCTCGCCGTTGAGGTCGCGGTAGCCGGTGGCGCGCACGACCTCCTGGCCCTCCTTGGTGCCCGCGAATCGGATGAAGTCCTCGGCGGCGACCGCCTCGGCGTCGTCGACCCACGCCCCGGTCAGCACGACCGCCGGGTTGTCGGCGACGTAGAAGCCGTCGGTCGGGTAGATCGGCACGAGCTGCTCCTGCGGCGGCTCGGCCTCGATGCGGGTCACGCCGTCGCGGCTGGTGATGCCGCGGTTGTAGTCCCACACGGACTTCTCGTCGACGATGACCGCGGAGAGGAAGTCGGCGGCCGAACCGCCCTTGTCCTCCGACTGCCGCGCGTGCCAGAGGAAGTGCTCGGGGGTGGCCATGTAGTGGCTCGTGGCCAGCTCGTGCGCTCGGACCTCGTCGGTCACCTCGTCGTCGGCGATGTCCTCGGTCGAGAGCTCTGCGACCGATCCCGCGGCCGATCCGTACGAGGCCAGCATCGCGGCCTCGCCCGAGCTCGCGACGAGCGGGCTCGTCTTGCCGAGCTTGAACTCGCCCCACTCGGGGTGGTCGAGGTCGGCCCAGACCTCGGCGTCGTCGGCCGTCGCGAACACCTCGGACCAACTCGGCGGCTCCTCGTCCCAGCCGATCGCCGTCGCGAGCTGCTCGGGCATCGCGAGCACGACGTCGGACGAGCCGATGCTCTCGCCCGCGTCGGGCACGTTCGCCGATCCGCCGGCCTCGCGGGCGACGCCGAGCCAGGAGTTCGCGTCGGGGATCCACAGCGTCGGGCGCTCGGCCTCGGGCTGCTCGGTGAACCCGACGGCGGCCTCCTCGGCGGCGACGCCGGACTTGTCCTTGGTCGCGACCACCTCGACGCAGTTGCCCCCGACGTCGCGAGGCTGGGCGTTGTACGCCTCGGCGAGCTGGACGACCATCTCGGCGTTCTCGAACGAGGACAGCGCGCGCACCGTCGTGCACGGTGCCGCACCGTCGGCCTCGGCGGGCTCGTCCTCGGGGAACACGACGAGCTCGGCCTCGGCGGGTTCGCTGGGCGCCGCGCTCGTGCCGCCGGGCTCGGCGAGCAGCGCCGCGGTGGCCACGCCGCCCACGACGAGCAGTGCCGCGACGACGCCGGCGATCGACATCCACAGCACGCGGCGGCGACGGCGGCGACCCTCCTCGCGCAGGCGACGACGGTCGCGTCGGGCCGGTAGGGTCTCGTTCGCGTCGCGCATCGGGGTCCTCCAGTCGGGCGGCTGGCTCGTTCGTGAGCCTAGCTCAGCCGCCTGTGCGAGCGCAGGGACCGCGTCACGTCGTGGAGTTCAGCATGCCGATCACGACCGCGGTCCACCAGCTCAGCTGCGACACGACCGCGCTCGCGACGAACCCGTTCCGGGCCCGCGCGGGCAGCGAGCCGAAGGTCGCGCGAGTCGGCAGGCGGGCCAGGTCGGAGGTCCATCGCGTGAGCGCGACGCCGTTCAGGCTGAGCACCAGCACCGCGCCGAGCTTCACGAGCGTGAGGGGCTGGTCGAGGTGCGGCTGGAGCAGCGCGCCGCTCACGAAGAGCCCGCCCAGGCCGACCCACACGGGCAGGATCATCGTGCGGTCGGCCTGGCGCAGCTCGCGCAGGTTGCTCCATCCGGTCGCCCACAGGAGGGCGTGCCACTCGATCATGAGGACGGCGCCGAGACCGACGACGAGGGCCGCGAGGTGCACGAACAGCGCCACGAGGTGGAGCCATTCCGGCGGCGCGATCATCGTGCTCGCCCAGATGGTCAGCGCCCAGGCGGCGGTCACGCCGACGTACGCGGCGGATCGCCGGCGCCGCCTGCGGGCCTGCTTCTCCCTGATGGTCATCGTCACCAGTCGACCGCCGGTCTCGTCCTGCGGGTCCGCTCGCACGGACACGCGTCCGTTTGCGTAGGCCCTCACTGTATCGGCACGGAAGGGCGGCGCCGTGCGGGCGCGGCTGGGTCGGCTGATGTCGCTACTCGACCACGAGCGCGAGCGACGTGTCGCCGCAGGCCACGACGTCGGCGCCGCCCGGGAGGGGCGCGGCATCCGTCACTCGACCCTCGGCCTCGGCCTCGCGGAGCGGGGCGAGCGACTCGGCGAGGCCGTCGAGGCGGAGCAGCGCCCCGGTCGCACGGTGCGGGTCGGTCGACGCGACGATGCGACCCGACGCGTTGACGATCGTGCACGTCCGGTCGGCCTCGCGGAGCACGGGCAGCAGCGCCTGCTCGAGCCGGGCGACGTACACGTCGGCGCCGACGAGTCCTGCCATCTCGCCGTCGAGCATGACGGGCGTGGTGATGGTGACGGTGTAGTCGTCGGTGCAGAGGTAGTCGACGTAGGGGCCGGTGAGGTGACGCCGGCCGGTGCGCGCGGGGACGCGCCACCACTCGAGCGTCGTGTAGTCGCGGAACGCCTCGGCATCGGGGTCGCTCACCGCGTCGAGGCGTCGCAGCGCGCCGGCCGCCGGCTCGATGCCGAACGGCGAGGCCCCCGAGAGCCACCAGGCGAGGTGCCACGGCGCGTCGACGAGGAAGCCCGGGGCGGCCACGAAGCCGGCCCCGGTGATCAGCGTGCCGGGGCGCTCGAGCTCGCCCGCGACGAGCTCGGCGACGACGGGGTCGAATGCGGCGGCGCGAGGTTCGGCCTCGGCCGCGAGCCGCCCTTCGACGCGCACCTGCCACTCGTCGATGACGGCGAAGACCGGGTCGATCGTCGCGGCGACGCGCTGCGCGATGCCTGCGGCGGTGTCGACGAGGGTCATGACGGGCTCCCTTCGGTCGATCGGGGCCGCGTCGCCGCGGCGTCGGTGACGGATGCCCCCTCGAGCCGGACCTTCTCGTCGACGAGCCATTCGACGGCCGACGTGATGTGCTCGACGGTCGCGAGGCGGGCGGATGCGCCATCCGCTCGCCGGATCGCGTCGATCACCTCGAGGCGAGCCTCCCTGCTGCGGTCACGGTACTCCTGTTGCCCCAGGCAGAGCCAGAGCAGGACGCCGGTCTCCGCCTGGAGGCGCAGCTCCTCGTGCACGAGCCGGGGCGACTGGCTGACCGCCGCGACCTCGAGCTGGAAGCGGCCGACCGCGCGGCGGGCGCCGCCGGTCGAGGTCAGGTCGGCGCGCGCGTCGATCTCGACGAGGCTCTGCACGTCGTCGTCGCTGGCCCGGTCGGCCGCGACGTCGGCGGCCATCCCGGCGATCGCCGCGACGTGCAGCGAGAGGTCGCGCAGCTCGATGCGGCTCGTCGCGCGCAGGCGCTCGTCGATGAGTCGCGTGGAGGTGTCGCGGTCGTACGTCACGAAGCTGCCGCCCTCGCGGCCGCGCCGCGTGCGGACCAGGCCCTTGAGGCGGAGCGCGACGAGCGCCTCGCGCGCGGTGACCAGGGCCACCCCGAGGCTGCGCGCGATCTCGGCCTCGCTGGGCAGGCGCTCGCCGTCGTGGAGCACGCCGGAGACGATCGCATCGGTGAGTCGCTGCTCGACGAGCTCGGCCCGGCCGGCGCCCTCGAGCGGGGAGAAGATCACGGCGCGGGCGGCGTCGGCGCGCGCGGTGGCCTGCGGCATCGGTCCTCCTCGATCGTGCGCCCGCGGTATCCGTCACCCCCGGATTGGGGGCGCCGTCCGGCGGATCCGTGATGCGACCGTAACACGGGCCTCTGGACTATGACATATGAATCCATATGATTTAGACCACGACATCGAAGGAGATCGTCATGACCGACCAGCAGCCGGCCATCCGGCTCACCGGGCTCACCAAGGAGTTCGGCGCCGTCACCGCCGTCGACCACGTCGATCTCGAGATCGCGGCGGGCGAGTTCTTCTCCATGCTCGGTCCCTCCGGGTCGGGCAAGACCACTGTCCTGCGGCTCATCGCCGGCTTCGAGCAGCCGACCGACGGCACGATCGAGCTCTTCGGCGACGACGTCACCAAGCGCGCGCCCTTCGACCGCGACGTGAACACCGTCTTCCAGGACTACGCGCTCTTCCCGCACATGTCGGTGCTCGAGAACGTCGCCTACGGGCTGCGGGTCCGCGGCATCGGGCGGCGCGAACGCCTCGAACGGGCGCGCCGCGCGCTCGCGTCGGTGCGCCTCGAGCAGATGGGCGATCGCCGGCCCGCGCAGCTCTCGGGCGGCCAGCGGCAGCGCGTCGCGCTCGCCCGCGCGACGGTCGTGCAGCCCAAGGTGCTGCTGCTCGACGAGCCGCTCGGCGCCCTCGACCTCAAGCTCCGCGAGCAGATGCAGGTCGAGCTCAAGCAGATCCAGCGCGAGCTCGGCATCACCTTCATCTTCGTGACCCACGACCAGGAGGAGGCGCTCACCCTCAGCGATCGCGTCGCCGTCTTCAACAACGGCCGCATCGAGCAGCTCGGCACGCCCGCCGAGCTCTACGAGCGGCCCGTCTCCAGGTTCGTCGCCGACTTCGTCGGCACGTCGAACCTGCTCGACGACCGGGCGTCGCAGGCGCTCCTCGGCCGCGGCGGCACGCACTCCGTCCGCCCCGAGAAGATGACCGTCGACGCGGGCCCCGCCGCGGGCGACGGCGTCCACTCGGCACCCGGAACCGTCGTCGAGACGATCTACCTCGGCAGCGGCATCCGCATCGTCGTCGACCTCGACGCCGGGCCGCGCGTCAGCGTGCTCGAGCAGAACGACCGCAACCGCTCCCACGACGAGGACCGTGGCGACCGCGTCATCGTCAGCTGGCACGACGACGACGTCGTCGCGCTCGGCGGGGCGGATGTCGCGAGCGCACCGGCCGCGTAGCGGCTTGGCACGTCGTCCCGCGTCCACCCTCCCACGACCTGCACCGACCTGCACCACACCCACCACCCGCACAGAGAAACCAGGAGAGAACCATGATGCGCATTCCGCGCACGGCGCGCCGCGGCGCGACCGTCGGCATCGCGATCGGCTCGATCGCCCTGCTCACCCTGACCGCCTGCGGCACCTCCGGCACCGGCACCGCGGCCGGCGGCGACGAGGCCGTGACCGAGCTCGGCGAGACCGAGGGCCAGGTCTCGATCCTCGCGTGGCCCGGCTACGTGGAGGACGGCACGAACGACCCCGCCGTCGACTGGGTCACGCCCTTCGAGGAGGAGACCGGCTGCGAGGTCACCTCGAAGACCTACGGCACCTCCGATGAGGCCGTGAACCTCATGAAGACGGGTGAGTACGACGTGGTCGCCGCCTCCGGCGACGCGACCCTCCGCCTCATCGCGGGCGGCGAGGTCCAGCCGGTCAACACCGAGCTCATCCCGAACTACGAGGGCATCTACGACTTCCTCAAGGAGAAGGAGTGGAACTCGGTCGACGGCGTCTCGTACGGCGTGCCCCACGGCTACGGTGCGAACCTGCTCATGTACAACACGGAGACCTTCGCCGAGGCCCCGACCTCGTGGGACGTCGTGTTCGACAAGGCGAGCGAGAACAGCGGCAAGGTGACGGCGTACGACTCGCCGATCTACATCGCGGATGCCGCGGTCTACCTGATGCACCACCAGCCCGAGCTCGGCATCGAGAACCCGTACGCGCTCGACGAGGAGCAGTTCCAGGCCGCGGTCGACCTGCTCAAGGAGCAGCGCGCGCACATCGGCGAGTACTGGTCGGACTACCTGAAGGAGATCCAGGCGTTCGAGACCGGCGACTCGGTCGTCGGCACCACGTGGCAGGTCATCCAGAACGTGCTCGCCGGCTCGGGTGCGACGACCGAGGTCGTCCTGCCCGAGGAGGGCGCGACCGGATGGTCCGACACCTGGATGATCGCCTCCGACGCCGCGAACGTGAACTGCGCCTACGAGTGGCTGAACTACATCGCGAGCCCCGAGGCGAACGCCATGGCGACCGAGTACTTCGGCGAGGCGCCGTCGAACCAGGAGGCCTGCGAGTTCCGCAGCGAGGGCTCGTGCGAGGCGTTCCACGCCGGTGACGAGGAGTACGCGTCGCAGATCTGGTACTGGACCACCCCGATCGCGGAGTGCGTCGACGGTCGCACCGACGTCGAGTGCGTCGACTACGCGCAGTGGACCGAGGCCTGGTCCGAGATCAAGGGCTGATCCCGCCCCGGGCGGGTCGAGGAGCCCTACCCCCGCTCCTCGACCCGCACCCTCCTCCGGGTCTCGGGACGCCGGCTCCGCCGGCTCCTCGACCCTCAGCTCTCCCCCCGAACCCCACAGGAAGCAGCATGACGATGAACGCCACGGCACCGGCATCCGCTCGCGGCGCGGCATCCGGGCCGCCCGAGCCCGCGGCGCCCGACGACGGGCCCGGGGGCACGCCCGGCCGCGCCATCCGACGCCCGAAGCCGACGGCGGCCCGCCGCACCTCGGTGTTCCTCAGCACCCACCCGAGGCTGCGGCTCGCCCTGCTGCTCTCGGCCCCGCTCTTCTGGCTGGGCCTCGTGTACGTGGTCGCGCTGGCCGCGCTGCTCGTCACCGCCTTCTGGTCGGTCGACAGCTTCACCGGCCAGATCACGACCGAGTGGACGCTCGACAACATCATCACGGTGCTCACCGGCTCGCTCTACCAGACGGTGACGCTCCGCACGATCGGCGTCGCGCTGCTCGTCACGATCATCGACGTGGCGCTCGCCCTGCCGATCGCGTTCTACATGGCGAAGGTCGCGTCGCCGCGCGCTCGCCGCATCCTCGTCGTCGCGGTGCTCATGCCGCTCTGGGCGAGCTACCTGGTCAAGGCGTACGCGTGGCGGTCGGTGCTCTCGCAGGACGGCATCCTCGAATGGGTGCTCGCGCCCTTCGGCCTGCACACGCCGGGCTACGGGCTGCCGGCGACGATCATCACGCTGTCCTACCTGTGGCTACCGTTCGTGATCCTGCCCATCTACGCGGGGCTCGAGCGGGTGCCCGACTCGCTGCTCGAGGCCTCGGCCGACCTGGGCGGCAAGGCGTGGCCCACCATCCGGCACGTCGTGCTGCCCCTCGCGATGCCCGCGATCATCGCCGGCACGATCTTCAGCTTCTCGCTCTCGCTCGGCGACTACATCACGGTGAACATCGTCGGCGGCGCGAGCCAGATGCTCGGCAACCTCGTGTACACGAACGTCGGCGCGGCGAACAACCTGCCGCTCGCGGCGGCGATCGCGCTCATCCCGATCGCGATCATCTTCGGCTACCTCGCGCTCGTGCGTCGCACGGGTGCCCTCGACAACCTCTAGGGGCGACGGATGCGACTCTCGCGACTCTCACGGACCACGCTCGCCGTCGTGGCCGGCATCATCCTCGTCATCGTGTACGTGCCCCTGTTCGTGGTGCTCGTCAACTCGTTCTCGACGTCGACCTCGCTGTCATGGCCGCCGCCCGGCTTCACGCTCGAGTGGTGGCAGCGCGCGTTCGCGTCGGCGGGCGCGATGGAGGCGGTGGGCACGAGCGTCGTCGTGGCAATCATCTCGACCGCGATCGCGCTCGTGCTCGGCACGCTCATCTCGTTCGCGCTGCAGCGCTTCGACTTCTTCGGGCGCCAGACCGTGAACCTGCTCGTGATCCTGCCGATCGCACTGCCCGGCATCATCACCGGTATCGCGCTGAACAACTTCTTCCGCACGATCATGGGCATCCCGCTCTCGATCTGGACCGTCGTGATCGCGCACGCCACCTTCTGCATCGTGACGGTGTTCAACAACGTGATCGCGCGCCTGCGCCGCACCGGCACGAAGCTCGAGGAGGCGTCCGCCGACCTCGGCGCGGGGGTGTTCACGACGTTCCGGCTCGTGACCTTCCCGCAGCTGCGGTCTGCGCTGCTGGCGGGCGGGCTCCTGGCGTTCGCGCTGTCGTTCGACGAGATCATCGTGACGACGTTCACGGCCGGCTCGGGCGTGACGACATTGCCCATCTTCATCCTGAACAACATGTTCCGGCCGAGCCAGGCGCCGATCGTCGCGGTCATCGCGGTCGTGTTGGTGATCGTCTCGATCGTGCCGATCTGGCTCGCGCAGCGCCTCTCCGGCGACGAGCAGAAGGCGCCCTGACCTGCCCTGCGCTCGCGTCGCGGGAGGCCTCGCAGTGCGGCGGTCCGTCATCCCGTCGCCGAGTTGCCGGTTCCGTCCGGTTGCGCCGCCGGGAACCCCGCTGGATCGGCAACTCGAGTCCGCCGGAGCCGATCACGCAGCCCAGGGGTGGAGCCGAGGGGCAGAATGAGGGGCATGGATGGCGCCCTCCCGACCTCGTTCGCCGCGTCACTGCCCGCGTGGCTGGTCGACGAGCTCCCGCGGCTGGCCGCGTCGCCGCTGCCCGACGACGACGCGCGGGTCGGGCTCGCGATCGAGCTGGCCGACCGCAACTGGCGCGCGGGCAACGGCGGCCCGTTCGCGGCGCTCGTGGTGGACGCGGCCTCGGGCGAGCTCGTCTCGGCGGGCGTGAACGTCGTGCTCTCGAGCGGGCTCAGCTCGGCGCACGCCGAGGTGACCGCGCTCAGCCTCGCACAGGCGCGCCTCGGCCGATGGGACCTGGGGGCCGACGGCGCCGAGCTCGAGCTCGTCGTCAACTGGGCGACCTGCGTGATGTGCTACGGCGCCACGATGTGGTCGGGCGTGCGCCGGCTCGTGCTCGCCGGTCACGGCGATGAGTGCCAGGAGCTCACGGGATTCGACGAGGGGCCGATGCCCGACGACTGGATCGGGGAGTTCGAGCGCCGCGGCATCCGCGTGCATTCGGGCGTGCGCCGGGCGGAGTCGATCGAGGTGTTCCGCGCGTTCGGCGCCTCCGACGCGGTCGTCTACAACGCGCGCGGCCGGTCCGAACCGTAGTCCGGGACCGGCCGCTGCGATGACGCGGGTTCAGTGCTCCGCGTGGTCGCGGTGGCCCCGATGCCCGGGGCGCCCGTGGCGGTGTTCGCGCGGGTCGTCGAGGTGGACGTGCACGTGCAGGTCGCCGTGGCGGTCGAAGCCGGCCCGGCCGGCCCGCTCGTGCCCGGGGTGGCGGTGGCCGTGCCCGTGGTGCCCGCAGTCGTCGAGGTCGCCGGCCATCCAGGGGGTCGGTACGCCGGGCGGTACGGCGCCGAACGGCGGACGGCCGAAGCGGCGGAACCCGGGCCGCATGCCCCAGCCGCCTCGGCCGCGGCGGCCGGCGGAGCGCCAGGCCTGGCCGTCGCCCTCGGTCCAGCCGAGCTCGCGGGCGATCGACTCGAGCGAGGCAAGGGTCGTCGCGTAGTCGTCGGATGACACGGCGCCGCCGATGCGCGAGCGGATGCCGCGCACGCGCTCGCCGAGGCGCTCGAGCGCGTCGCGCCCCTCGTCGGTGAGCGTCCAGGCGCCGGGCTCGCCGACGACCCAGCCGCGCTCGACGAGGGGGAGCACTCTGTGCGGGCGGGCCTCGAGCTTCGACCGGAGGCGGTCGTCGCGGGCCTCGCCGGCGATCAGGTTCAGCAGCCGCCAGTCGCGGCGGGTCACGCCGAGGTCGGCGAACGCGCTCTCGAACTCGCGGTCGATGAGGCCGTCGACGGTCTTCAGCCAGAAGCCGAGGGGACGGGCGGAGGCGGGCTCGTCTGTGTCGGGACGCTGCGCGTCGCCGTTGATTCCAGCGTGGTCGTGGTCGTGGTCGTGGTCGTGGTCGTGGTCGTGGTCGTGGTGCTGGTCGTGGGTGTTCATGGGAATCCTTTCGTGGCCGGATGCGGTCGGGGCGTGCGCGAGGGATCCGGCGGATGTTGTGGGTCCGGAGCCATCCGGACCGAATGCATGTCGTCTGACATGTACATGCAGCATGACATGCAAACCGAATGCATGTCAAGTGACATGTACTATGAGGGCATGACCGATTCGCCGTCCGGCCCAGCTGAGCGCGACCCGGTCGACCGCATCGAGCAGTCGCTCGGCGCCCTCCGCCGGGGGCGCCCCCACGGCGGCCCGCACGCGCACGGCCCCCATGAGCACGAGGGCCCGCACGACCACGCCGAGCGATCGCGCGGTCACGCGAACCGGGGTCCGGGCCCCATGGGCGGCCCGCCCTGGTCTTCCGGGTCGCACGGCGAGGCCGGAGCGCCGCCGTGGTCGCGCCGCGGGCCGCGGGGAGCATGGGACTTCCGCGTCGGGCCCATCGCGCGCTTCCGATTGCTGGCGACGCTCGAACGCGCCGACCGGCCGATGTCGGTCACCGAGCTCGCGGCCGCGATCGGGGTGGATCAGCCGCGCGCGAGTCGCCTCGTCCAGGCGGCCGTGCACGAGGGGCTGGTCGTGCGGGAGGCCGACCCCGACGACGCCCGGCGCACGCGCATCCGGCTCACCGACGAGGGCCGCGCGGCCGTCCGAGGTGCCACGTCGAGTCGGCGCCGCGCGATCGAAGCGGCGCTCGACGGCTTCTCGGCCGAAGAGCGCGAGCAGTTCGCCGCGCTGCTCGCCCGGTTCGTCGACGGGCTGCGGAGGGATCGGAGTTGACTGCTGCTCATCTGAGCAGGAGCCCGGGGTCATGCTGCACATTTGCGTGCATCGCGTGAACGTCGTGTGACGACCCTTCCCCCGGCGTCCCGAGCGTGCCTATGCTGACGCCCGTCCGGGGGGTCACGGTGGCCCACGCCGGAGTGCGTGAGGAGCCCCGATGAAACGTCCCCTACGTCGTCCGGCCATCGCCGTGGCGACCGCTTCGCTGCTGGCCATCGGGCTCGCCGCGGTTCCGGTCACGGTCGCCCAAGCTGCGCCGACCGACCTCGTCATCAGCGAGTATGTCGAGGGCACGTCGAACAACAAGGCCATCGAGCTCTACAACCCCACGGGGAGCACCATCGACCTCGGGGCCGGGGGCTACGCCATCCGCCAGTACTCCAACGGCAGCGCCACCGTCGGCGTCACCATCAACCTCACGGGGACGGTGCCGAGCGGTGAGGTGTGGGTGCTCGCGCATTCGTCGGCGAACGCGACCATCCTCGCGCAGGCCGACCAGACCAGCGGAGCCGGACTGTTCAACGGCGACGACGCCCTCACCCTGACCAAGGGCGGGGCGACGGCGACAGTGGTGGACTCGTTCGGCCAGGTCGGAGTCGACCCCGGCACCGAATGGGGCACCGGGCTCACCTCGACCGCCGATAACACGCTCCGCCGCGCCGCGGACTCCTGCGAGGGCGACACGAACCCGAGCGACGCGTTCGACCCGTCGGTCGGCTGGGTCGGGTTCGCGACCGACACGTTCGACGGTCTCGGGGCACACGTCTCGACCTGCGGTGCGCAGCCGAACCCGACGCCGGTGGCGGACTGCGACGCCGAGATCGTGACGATCGGCTCGGTGCAGGGCAGCGGCGCGTCGACGCCGGTGCCGGGCCAGACCGTTCGGGTCGAGGGCGTCGTGGTCGGCGACTTCCAGGGCACCGGCGGACTCGGCGGCTACTTCCTGCAGGACGCGGGCGATGGCGACTCCGCGACCTCCGACGGCGTCTTCATCCTCTCCGCAGAAGCGGTGGCGGTGGGTGACACCGTCCACGTCGTCGGCACGGCCGGCGAGAGCAACGGCCTGACCCGCATCACGGCGATCGACGCGGAGGTATGCCCCGACGGCCTCGAGCCGCCGGCGGCGGCCGAACTCGAGCTGCCGATCGATGCGGTGCGCTACGAGTCGCTCGAGGGCATGTACGTGACGATGCCGGATACCCTCACCATCCTCGAGTACTTCAACTACGACCGCTTCGGCGAGATCGTGCTCGGCACCGAGCGGCAGTACCAGCCGACCGCGATCTTCGACCCGGGCTCGCCCGGGGCCGTCGAGCTCGCGGCCGAGAACGCGGCGAACCGCATCACGGTCGATGACGGCCGGAGCACGCAGAACCCGGATCCGGCCATCCACCCCGACGGCGAGGAGTTCACGCTCGAGCACACCTTCCGAGGCGGCGACCTCGTGACGAACGTCACGGGCGTGCTGGACTTCGCGTTCGGCCTCTGGCGGATCCAGCCGACCCAGGGCGCCGACTACGAATCGGTCAACGAGCGGCCCGACGTGCCCGAGGTCGGCGGTGACTTCACCGTCGCGAGCTTCAACGTGCTCAACTACTTCACGACGCTCGGCTCGCGCGGAGCGATCACGCAGGAGGAGTTCGACCGGCAGGAGGCGAAGATCGTCGCCGCGCTCGCCGCGATCGACGCCGACGTCTTCGGCCTGATCGAGATCGAGAACAACGGCGACATCGCCGTCGCCACCCTCGTCCAGGCGCTCAACGACGTGGTCGGCGCCGGCACCTACGACTTCATCTCCACGGGTGTGCTCGGTACCGACGTCATCACGACGGCGCTGATCTACAAGCCGTCCGCGGTGACGCCGGTGGGCGACTTCGCGGTGCTGGACTCGTCGGTGGACCCCCGCTTCGACGATGACGCGAACCGGCCCGCGCTCGCGCAGACCTTCGCCGACGTCGAGACCGGCGAGGAGGTCACCGTCGTGGTGAACCACCTCAAGTCGAAGGGCTCGGCGTGCGCCGGCGATCCCGACACGGGTGACGGCCAGGGAAACTGCAACCTCACGCGCACGGCCGCCGCTGAGGCGATGGTCGACTGGCTCGCCACCGGCCCGACCGGCGCCGAGCCCGGCCGCGAGCTCATCATCGGCGACCTGAACTCGTACGACAAGGAGGACCCGATCGACGTGTTCGTCGAAGCCGGCTACACCGACCTGCTGCTGCGGGAGCAGGGTGAGGAGGCCTACTCGTACGTGTTCGACGGCCAGCTCGGCTACCTCGACTACGCGCTCGCCGGCCCGGCCCTCCTGCCGAAGGTCACGGGTGCCGCCGACTGGGCGATCAACGCCGACGAGCCCGACCTGCTCGACTACACGATGCAGTTCAAGCAGCCCGCGCAGGACGCGCTCTGGGCACCCGACCCCTACCGTTCGAGCGACCATGACCCGGTCATCGTCGGCTTCGACTTCCTCGCCCCAGAGCTCGGGGTGACGGCCGAGCCCGACACGGTGTTCCCGCCGAACGCGCAGTGGAAGACGGTCACGTTCGACGTCGACGCCACCGACGGCTCGGGAGAGGTCGAGGTCGAGATCATCGACGTCACCGCCGAGGGCCACAAGGCCGACATCCGAGAGGTCTCGGACACCGCGGTCGAGATCCTCGCCCGCCAGGGCGCCGTCTACACGGTCACCTTCGAGGCGACCGATCCCTACGGCAACGCCACGACCGAGGTCGTGACCATCCGCGTGCTGCCCTGACCGGCAGCGCCCCCAGAAGACGACGCGCCGCTCCCGTTCGGGGGCGGCGCGCCGTCGTCTGTGCGGGCGGACCGCGAGCCGGGCGGGCGGCTACTCGGCCGCGGCGGACGCGGACGCGGCATCCGTGACCCGCTTCGGCACGCGCACGAACAGCATCATGACGAAGCCGGCGGCGAGGATGAGCGCGATGCCCAGGATGCCCCAGTACTGCGCCCCGAACGCCGCGATGAAGCCCGCCCACGCGAGCGGGGCCAGGAAGCTGGCGGCTCGGCCGGTGGTCGCGTAGAGGCCGAAGATCTCACCCTCGCGGCCGGCCGGCGTGACCCGGGCGAGGAACGATCGGCTCGCGGCCTGCGCCGGGCCGACGAGGGCCGAGAGGAACAGGCCGAAGACCCAGAAGACCGTCTTGCCCGCGTCGTGCGCGACGAACACCACCACCGCCGAGACGACGAGCCCGCCGAGGGTCGCGAGGATCACGGCCCGCGGCCCGAACCGGTCGTCGAGCCGGCCCGAGAGGATCGTCGAGACACCAGCGACCACGTTCGCGGCGACGCCGAAGATCACGACCTCGTTGAACGAGAAGCCGAAGGTGATGCTCGCGATGACCGCTCCGAACGTGAAGACACCGGCGAGGCCGTCGCGGTAGACCGCGCTCGCGAGGAGGAACCAGAAGGTCGGCCGCGACTCGCGCCAGAGCCGCGCGACGTCCTTCACCAGCACGACGTAGGAGCGGAAGAACCCCACGCGCTCGCGCCCGGGTGCGGGCGGCGCTTCGGGCACGTTGAGGAAGATCGGCAGCGAGAACACGAGCGTCCACACCGCGCAGAAGAGGGCGACCAGCCGGATGTTGAGGCCGTCCTCGGTCGGCAGCCCGAACCATCCGCTGAGCTGGGCCACCACCACCAGCGCGAGCACCACGATGCCGCCGAGGTACCCGAAGCCCCAGCCGAGGCCGCTCACGCGTCCCACCGTGCGCGGCGTCGAGACCTGCACGAGCATCGCGTTGTAGTTCACGCCGGCGATCTCGCCGAAGACCGTGCCGGCCGCGAGCAGCCCGGCCCCCAGCCAGAAGAACTGCGCCTCGGCCTCGACGAAGAACATCATCGCCATGCTGAGGATCACACCGCCGGTCGCGAGCGCGAGCCAGAACTTGCGGCGGCCCGTGGCATCGGCGCGCTGGCCGAGCACCGGCGCGAGCAGCGCGATGAGGATGCCGCCGAGGCCGACCGCGAGACCCAGCCAGCTCGAGAGGTCGGCGAGCGCACGCTCGACCGCGGGATCCTCGGCCGGCGCGTCGACGAGCTCGGGAGGCAGGAAGAGCGTGCTCGTGATGTACACCGAGAACACGAACGTCGTGATGACCGAGTTGAACGGCTGCGTCGCCCAGTCCCACAGCGCCCACGACCACACCTGCTTGCGCGGGATCGGTCGCTCGCCCTGCAGCTCGAGCCCGGTGAGCGGCTCGACCGCGGTGTGGTCGTGGTGATCGGGCGCCGGCGCCGGCGGGGTGAGGGGGTCGGTCATGGGACGCAGTCTGGCGACGAGCGGTGAACGGTCGGTGACGGCGCGCCGCGGCCCCGTCAGGCGGCCTGTGAGGCGTCGGCGTCGGCGTCGCGCTTGACGGCCGAGATCTCGAACTCGAGGGTGATCTTCTCCGAGACGAGCCATCCGCCCGAGTCGAGCGCCATGTTCCACTCGAGGCCGTACTCGCGGCGGTCGATGCGTCGCGTGCCCTCGAACCCGGCCCGGAGCGCCCCGAAGGCGTCGACCTGTGCGCCGGTGAACTCGATCGGGATGGTGATCGGCTTCGTGATGTCGCGGATCGTCAGGTCGCCCGACACCACGAGGGCGTTCTCGCCGACCTCCTCGATGCGGTTGCTGCGGAACACGATGTCGGGCCACTTCTCGGCGTGGAAGAAGTCGGCGCTGCGAAGGTGCTCGTCGCGCTGGGCGTTGCGGGTGTCGATGCTCGCGACCTTGAGCACGATCTCGGCGGTGGACTTCGCCGGGTCGTCGAAGTCGACGTGCAGGCTGCCGGTCACGTCGTTGAAGGCGCCCCGGACGTTCGCCACCATGGCGTGCTTCGCCGAGAAGCCGATGCGAGTGTGCGCCGGGTCGAGGTCCCAGTCGCCGCTCAGGTCGGGTCGGTTGTCGGTCATGATCTCCCCACAGGTCGTTGCACGAACTTCCCCAGTCTCTCATCCGCGGGCTGGTCGGATGCTCACGGCGCCGGATGCCGCGGTCCGGCGGGCCGCGGCATCTGCAGGCGCACGTCGACCACGACGGGGAAGTGGTCGGACGGATAGAGCCCCTGCACCGGCGCGGTTCGGATCGCGACGGCGTCCACCGCCACGTCGTCGCCGCGACGGATCAGCACGTGGTCGATGCGGCGATCGATCTCCTTCACCGCCTCGAGCGGGGCGAAGGGCACGTCGGAGCTGAGCGTGACGGCGTCGGTCGCACCGCCGCCGGCCGCCCACGTGTCGACGGCCACCGCGCCGAGCGGTGCGAACTCGGGCTGCGTGACGTCGCAGTTGAGGTCGCCGAGGAGGAACGACGGCAACGTCGGTCGGCCGGGCGCAGCGAGCAACTCGGCGAGCCGCGTCGTCTGCGCCAGGTGGTCGTCGGCGAACGCGGGCTCCCACTCGGTCGCGGCGACGATGACGCGGAAGGGCGTCCCCGGGTGTGCGACCTCCGCTTCGAGGGCGACCGGTGCCACCTGCCGGTGGCTCACGGGCAGCGCGTGCTCGACGAGCCGGGTCAGCGGCCAGCGGGAGACCAGTCCGACGCCCATCCGCACGCCGGCCTGGTCGGCGTGCTCGGGCGGCTCCGGAACCGGCGGGAGCGACGGCCCGGCGAACGCCGCGTACCCTCCGAGACGCTCGGCGACGCGGTCGGCCTGCGTCTCGTGCGCGTCGGCCCAGCACTCCTGCAGGCCGACGACGTCGGGGTCGAGGTCGTCGAGGGTCGCGAGGATGCCGCGTTCTCGCGCCCGCCAATCGGGCGCGAACCGCCAGAGCACGTTCCAGGTGACGAGCCGCATGTGCCGCAGCGTAGGTGCGGGCGTGAGCGGCCGGGAGGGCCTTGGGGGGGGGGGGGGGGGGGGGGGGGGGGGGGCGGGGAGGGGGGGGGGGGGGGGGGGGGGGGGGGGGGGGGGGGGGGGGGGGGGGGGTGGGGGCCGCCCCCCCCCCCCCCCCCCCCCCTCGGCCCCGATCACCGGTAGACGTCGCCGACGAGCTCGGCGAACAGCGCCTCGGCGTCGCACTCGAGGCGCTGCCGGGTGAACCAGTCGCACACGTTGACGCAGTCGCGGTGCAGCAGGTCGAACCCGTTCGGGTTCGCGACCACGTCGACGACCTGCGGCAGGTCGATCGCGACCACCTGTCCGCGATGCACGAGCAGGTTGTACGGCGAGAGGTCGCCGTGCGCCAGCCCGGCGTGCGCGAGCGTGCGCATGAGGTCCATGACCTGGTGGAACAGGTCGCGGAGTTCCCCGCGCGTCGCACGGACCTGAGCCAGACGCGGCGCCGCGGTCCGGCCCTCGCCGACGAACTCCATGAGCACCTCGGTCTCGCTCACCTGCACGGGATACGGCACGGGCGCGCCGAGCTCCGTCAGGCGGCTGAGCGCGGCGAACTCCGCGTACGCCCACTCGGTGCGCGCGACCTCACGGCCGTACGTCGACGAGCGCTGCACGGCACGCACGTCGCGGCTGCGGCGGGTGCCGCGGCCCTCGGTGTAGATCGCCGAGCGGTGGAACATCCGATGGTCGGCCCCGCGGTAGCGCTTCGCGGCGAGCAGCGCCGAGTTGCCCGGCACGTCGGCGGGCGCACCCGGCACGGCCCGCTCGATGAGCCACAGGTCGGCCTCCTTGCCGGTCTTCACGATTCCCAGCTCGGTGTCGATCGCGGCGGCGGAGGTGACGAGCCAGCCGGGCCGGGGCTCCGGCCCGCGCTCGCCGGGCTGGGTCGCCGGCCACGTCGACCAGCGTTGGCCGTCGCCGGGCTCGACGTCGGCGAAGGCGAGGGAATCGAGTGCCGCGCCGAACGGCGCAGCGGATGCCGCGCGGTGCGCGGCGGAATCGTCGAGTGACGACAGCATGTTCACGGTGGTGTCTCCGAGATCGTGGAGGCCACCGGAGCGTTGCTAGCGGGCGGCCTCGCAGGGAAGGGTGTCTGCGATACGCGCGACAAGGACGGTGGTCATCGCTCACTCCTTCCGGTCTCGGCCCGCTCGACGCGGGTGCTGGTCGCCATGCTGGGCGACGGATGCCGCGGAGCCGCGGCCGCGCACGAGCATACGCCCGCGCCACGCCATCCGTAAAGAGCCGGCAGGGGCCTTTGGTCCCCGGTCCGCGGCGGCCCGCATGCTCGGATGGGCGCCATGGCAACCTCAACGCCAGGGCCCGATGCGGCCGCGGCCCCCGAGAGCGGCGCGTTCAACAGGAGGCTCGCCATCCTGCTCGCGATGGCGATGTTCGTGCTCGTCGTCGACACGTCGATCATGAACGTCTCGATCTCGGCCGTCGTGCGCGACCTCGACACGACCGCCAGCGGGGTGCAGGGCGCGATCGCGCTCGAGGCGCTGGTCTCGGCCGCGTTCATCCTCATCGGCGGCAAGACCGGCGACCTGATCGGACGCAAGCTCGCGTACGTCCTGGGCCTGCTCGGGTACGCGATCGGCGCGATCGCGATGACGCTCGCGCAGGGCCTGACGGCCATCATCGTCTTCTGGGCGATCATCGGCGGCATCGGCGCCTCGCTCCTGCTGCCGTCGATGCAGTCGCTCATCCACGGCAACTTCGCGGGCGCCCACCAGAAGCGGGTGTACGCGCTCGTCGGTGCGTCGGCCGCGATCGCCGCCGCGGTCGGCCCCCTCATCGGCGGGTTCATCACCACCTTCCTGTCGTGGCGGGTCGGGTTCCTCCTCGAGGCCGTGATCATCGCGATCGTGCTGTCCGGCATCCGCCTGGTGAAGGACGTGCCGTACACGGGCTCGCGCGCGGTGGACTGGGTGGGCGCGGCGCTGTCGGTCGTCGGCATGGGCGGGATCGTGCTCGGCATCCTCGTCTGGCAGGAGGGCGGCGAATGGGTCGGCCTCATCATCGGCATCGGGGCGATCGCCATGGCCGGACTCGTCTGGTGGCTGCGCAGCCGGAAGCAGCGCCGCCGCGCCACGCTCATCGATCCGGCGCTCTTCGAGTCGAGGCTGTTCCGCGCCGGCGTAAGCGGGCAACTGCTGCAGCAGGTCGCCCTCGGCGGCACGATGATCGTGCTGCCGCTCTACCTGCAGCTCGTGCTCGAGTACAACGCGCTCTGGGCGGGCCTCTCGATCGCCCCCCTCTCGCTCACCATGTTCGTGGTGGCGCTGCTCGCCGGGCGGCGAGGGCTCGGCCGGCCGGCCAACGTGATCCTCTGGGGATTCATCCTGCTCCTGGCTGGGCTCGTCGTGCTGGTCCCGATCGTCCCCCGCGCGGACTCCGGCTGGTGGCTGACGATCCCGCTCGTGATCTCGGGATCCGGGCTCGGCCTGCTCGTCTCGCAGCTCAACAACTACACGCTGTCGCCGATCTCCGACGAGCGCGTGAGCGAGGCGGCGGGCGTGAACTCGGCGGCCGGCTCGTTCGGCCTGTCGTTCGGCCTCGCCTTCGCCGGTGCGATCATGCTCGCCACGCTCGCGTTCACGTTCACCGCGAAGGCCGACGCGAGCACCGTGCTCTCACCCGAGGAGCAGCAGCAGGTGGCGTCGGTCCTCGAGGAGGACGCCGAGCTGATGTCGAACACGGGGCTCGAGGAGCTCCTCGCCGACGAGCCGGCCGCGGTGCAGGAGGAGATCATCGCGATCAACACCGAGTCGCGGCCGATCGCCCTGCAGGTCGCGCTCGGCATCCCGATCCTGGCCGGGCTGCTCGGGCTGCTCAATGCGCTGCGGATGCGACGCCTGCCCGATCCGAAGCCGTCGGCGGCCGCCGAGGGCGTGCTCGGGGGATAGCTCGCTCAGGGCGTGGCGGCGGCGACCGCCTCGTCCTCCTCGGTCGCGACGAGCTGCCCGCAGGCGCCGTCGATCTCCTTGCCTCGCGTATCGCGGATGGTGGTGGGGATGCCCGCGGCCGTGAGGCGCCGCACGAACTCCTGCTGCACGTCGAGTTCAGACGCGGTCCAGATGGAGCCGGGCGTCGGATTCAGCGGGATCGGGTTGACGTGCACCCAACCGTGGCCGCGCTCGTTGAGCTTCTCGGCGAGCAGGTCGGCGCGCCATCCGTGGTCGTTCATGTCCTTGATGAGCGCGTACTCGATCGAGACGCGGCGACCGGTCTTCTCGAAGTACTCGCGCGCGGCGTCGAGCGCCTCGTCGACCTTCCAGCGCGAGTTCACCGGGATGAGCTCGTCGCGCAGGCCGTCGTCGGGTGCGTGCAGGCTGAGCGCGAACGTGACCGGCACGTGCTCGTCGGCGAGCTTGCGGATGGCGGGCACGAGGCCGACCGTCGAGACGGTGATGTTGCGCGCCGACATGCCGAGGCCGTTCGGTGCGGGCGCGGCCATGGTGCGCACGGCGCGCATGAGGCGGGCGTAGTTCGCGAGCGGCTCGCCCATGCCCATGAACACGATGTTCGAGACGCGTTCGGGCGTGCCGTCGTCGGCGCGCTTGCCGTGCAGGGCGCCCGACGCGATGACGCGGTTCGCCTCGACGACCTGAGCGAGGATCTCGGCGGCCGACATGTTGCGCGTGAGGCCCGCCTGCCCGGTCGCGCAGAACGGGCAGTTCATGCCGCAGCCGGCCTGGCTCGACACGCACAGCGTGATGCGGCCGGGGTAGCGCATGAGCACCGACTCGACCAGCGCGCCGTCGTGCAGCTTCCAGAGGAACTTGATGGTGTCGCCGCGGTCGGTCTCGAGGCGGCGCACCTCGGTCAGCAGGGGCGGCAGCAGCCCGGCGACGAGCACCTCACGGCCGGAGGCCGGGAGGTCGGTCATCTCGGCGGGGTCGCTGGTCCAACGCGTGAACCAGTGGCGCGCGACCTGCTTGAGCCGGAACGCGGGCACGCCGAGCTCCTCGGCCCTCGCCTTCCACTCCTCGGGCGCGAGATCGGCGAGGTGCGCCGGTGGCTTGCCGCGCTTGGGCGACGCGAACTGGAGCAGCGGGCGCCCGTCGGGGCCCTTCTGCTGCTGCCATCCCTCGGTCTTCGGCCGCACCTGTCGGGGCTTCGTCGAGCGGATGTCGCTCGCGCGCGTCTCGCGCACCGCGCCGCCGTTCGGCGTCCCCGCAGTCTCCGCGGGGCGTGCGGGAGTCTCGGGCGCATCGATCGGCATGTCCCCTAGGGTACGCGCGGGCGCCCGAGCATCCGCTGGATGCCCGGCGCCCAGCCCTGGGTGCGCCGCCCATTCTGGCCGAGTTGCCGCTTCCGCCGGACTCGGCTCTCGTCCACCCGGCGGAAGTGGCATCTCGATGCTCCGGGCGGTCGAGGGCGCTGCTGCACATCTCGCCGAGTTGCCGCTTCCGCCGGAGTCGTCTCTCGTCCACCCGGCGGAACTGGCACCTCGGATCGGACCCGGTCAGCTGACGGGGCGGACCCACCCGGCGTAGGCCGGCACGCTGACGAACGTGATGGTGCCGCCGGCGACGATCGCCGTCGGCGTGATCCCGTTCGCGGCGTCGGGCTGGCCCGCGTAAGCGCCCGGCACCGGGTCGTCGGTGCGGGTGTAGCCGCCCTCGGCGAGCGCGTCGGTCCAGGCCGCCTCGTCGGGACCGATCGGCGCCTGGGCGACGGCGACGACGAGATCGGTCTGCGGCCGGCCCCACGAGCAGGTGAGCCCGCCCGCGTCGGCGATCCGCACCTCGATCGGGTCGAACGGCGTGAACGGCGTGGGCTCGAGACCGTCGGCCTCGAGCTTGGCGTAGGCCTCGGGTGTCAGGAGGGTGTCGCAGGTCGCCCCGATGGCGGGCGCCTGGCTCGGGCCTGCATTCGGCGTCTCGGACGCCGAGGCGGGGGGCGACGGGCTCGGTTCGGCGGTGTCGGATGGCGCGGGGGCGCCTGCAGTGCAGGCGGAGAGACCGAGCGCGAGCGCGATCAGGAGCGGGGTCGCCGCAGCGTTGCGGCGCAGGGTTCGTCGGGTCATGGGGGAACGCTAACGCGGGCCCTCCGGCGTGCCGCCGCATCGCGGCAACGGCACGCCGGGGACCGCCGATCATTGCGGCGTCAGCATCAGATCCAGTCGGGGCCCGGCTTCCCTTCGCCCAGCCAGACTTCGAAGAACTCCTCGAGATCCGCTCCCGACACCTCTTCGAACACCGCCTGGAAGTCATCGGCCGACCCTGTCGAGTCGTTGTGCCGCTCCAGCCACAGGCGCGTCGCGTCGAAGAACGCCTCGTCGCCGACCTCGAGCCGCAGTGCGTGCAGCGTGGCGGCGCCGCGATCGTAGACGGGGTCGAGGAAGAGCCCGAGCGGTCCGGGATCGCCGATGGGGGTCTCCCAGAACTCGTCGTCGGCCGGGATCGAAACCACCTCGTCGAAGGCCTCCTGAGCGGTGCGGATGTCTCGCTGCTCGTTCCACAGCCAGGTGGCGTAGGTCGCCCAGCCCTCGTTGAGCCAGATGTCCTGCCACCGCTCGGGGCTCACGGCGTTGCCGAACCACTGATGGGCCAGCTCGTGCGCGACGGTACCCTCCACGGCCTGACCCGAGTAGACCGGGCGAGTCTGCGTCTCGAGTGCGTAGCCGACGCTGTCGTTGTCGACGATCGAGCCGTACGCCACGAACGGGTATGGTCCGAACGTCGACTCGAAGAAGTCGATCATGGCCACCTGCCGAGCGAGGCTCGCGTTCGTCGTGGCGAGTCGCGCTGCGGTGAGCTTCGTGTCGACCGCGTCGAGGATCGGCACCCCACTGGTCGAGGAGTACGCCGATCGAAGGTCGAAGTCGCCGACCGACGCCGTCGTCAGGTAGCTCGCCTGCTGATCGGGCGCGTCCCAGAACCACGTGGTCCAGCCGCCCTCGCTGACCGGGGCGCCGGCCGGGATGCCGTTCGCGACTGCGACCTTGCCTTCGGGCACCGTGATCTCGAACGAGTAGGTCGCCTTGTCGGTCTGGTGGTCGCTGACCGGGTACCAGGTCATCGAGCCCTCGGGCTCGCTCGCGACCAGCGCGCCATCCCGCGTGGTCACCCAGCCGTAGAGGAAGCCCTCGATGTCCCGCGGCCTGGTCGTCGCGCCGCCGTACTCGACGACCACCTGCACGGCGTCGCCCGCCTTGATCTTGGGTCGCGGCTGGACCGTGAGCTCCCAGACGCGCGCCGCGTCATCCTGCACCTGCCAGTACGCGGCGCCCTCGACCTCGACGCCGGCTGCGGGCGGTGCGACCTCGGCGGCCGGCTTGCCGTTCACCGTCAGAGACGAGACATCCATGCCCCGCAGGTCGAGGTTGAACCGGTCGAGATCCTGGGTCGCGACGAGGTCGATCGTCGCGACGCTCGTGAACTGACCCTGGAGTGGCGCAGGCGCAGGCGCGGGCGGGGTGTAGGTGATGTCGAGGTCGTAGTGCTGCACGTCGTAGCCGCCGTTGCCGGCGAACGGGAAGTACGCGTCCCCGACGCCCGCCGCGCCCGCGGTGTAGCGCGGCCCGGCATCATCGGGACCCTTTCCGCCCGGGGCCGCCGACGCGGCCGACGCACCCAGTGCGCCGAGCGCCACCACCATGGCGGTCGCGCCGCCGATCACCCTCGTCCTATTGCGGATCATGGTCTCCCTCTCACGCCGGTGGCTGAACCCTACGGCGGGCGCACGTGATCACGGAAGACCGCGAAGCGCTGATCCGCGCACGAATCCTGCGTCTTCGCTCCGCCCCGGGCCGAGTTGCCCATTCCGCCGGGTATGGCGCTCGTCGACCCGGCGGAACCGGCACCTCGTTCGTCACGAGCGGATGCCACCCCACCCCCTCGCCCGCAGTGCGCGCTCGAGCTGATCGAGCGCCCGCGGCAGGGGCAGCATCCGGCCGACGCGGACCACGATCCATCCGGCGGCGGCGAGGTCGTTGAGCCGCTCGACGTCACGATGGAACTGCGCGTCGTCGTCACGGTGCTGCTCGCCGTCGTACTCGAGCAGCACACGGTACTGCCGGAAGACGAGGTCGCCGGGCGTCGTGCGGCCTCCGGCGAGCTCGATGGGCGTGTTGAGCTCGGGCTTGGGGAACCCCGCACGGAGCACGCGCAGTCGGAGCCGGGTCTCCCGGCGCGACGCGGACCCGGGCCTGAGGTCGGCTCGTGCCGCCCGAAGGCGGATCACGCCTCGCCGTGAACCGAATCGTTCGATCGCGGCGTCGATCGCCTCGAGAGTGGTGAGGGGCTTCGGCCAACCCACGAGACGGTCGCCCGCCGCGACGAGGTCGTCGTGCGACAGGCTGGTCGCGAGCTGGCACCAGGCATCGGGCGCCGCCACGACCGGAAGTCCGCTCGTGCGGGCGACGCCGATGCCCTTGCCCAGCCGATGACCGATCACGCCGACCACGCGCGGTTGCCTCAGCGGCGCCGGCGCCGAGACGTGGAGCGGTAGCAGGACCTCGTCGGGAAGCGGCAGTCCCCACAGCCGTGCGGCGGTCGCGTGGCTGAAGACGTGCCTTCGAGGCATCCGCTGCGCGTATGCGCCACACAGGTCGAACACGGTCGCGGGGCCTGCCGGCAACCGAACGCCCCGAAACGGAGCGTCGAGGTCCGACGCGCCGAGCCCGTCCGCGCGTGACCCCGAGCTTCAGGGCTCGGGCAGTGCGGAACGGGCGGCCGGCGAGCCGGGGCGGCAGGGGTGTCGCGCGCATGTTCGAGATCGTGCGTCGCGGCGCCGCCAACCCCGCGCCACGAGTGCCTCGAGATCGACATACGCCCCGTTCGCCGACGTGTGGAGGACGAGTCAGCTGAACCCACCCCGGATCGAGTTGCCGGATTCGCGGTGTCCCGGGCTCTGGCACCCGGCGAAAGTGGCAACTCGGCGAAGGGGGAGGGCGGAGAGGGCAGGCAAGGGTCACGGAAATGAGGAGCAGGGTGTGAACCGGGAATGCTGAGAGCCCGCCGTGAGTTGAGTCGAGTGCACTCAAGTTCTGCCTCGCCGACTTGACACCCGTCACGGCGGATTGGGACACTTGAGCGGCCGGGACTCAAGTTCCGGCCGCCATGAACTTCGGTCGCGGGCGGGAACCGCCGGACCGATCGCCGGGAGCGGCATCCGCGAACCTCCTGGCAGAAGGAGAATCACACATGTCACGTGCAGTCGGAATCGACCTCGGCACCACCAACTCGGTCGTCAGCGTCCTCGAGGGCGGCGAGCCCGTCGTCATCGCGAACGCCGAGGGCTTCCGCACCACCCCGTCGGTGGTCGCGTTCACGAAGGACGGCGAGGTGCTCGTCGGCGAGACCGCCAAGCGCCAGGCGGTGACCAACGTCGACCGCACCATCGCGTCGGTCAAGCGCCACATGGGCACCGACTGGAAGCGCGAGATCGACGGCAAGCAGTACACGGCGCAGGAGATCTCGGCCCGCATCCTGCAGAAGCTCAAGCGCGACGCCGAGCAGTACCTCGGCGACACCGTGACCGACGCGGTCATCACCGTGCCCGCGTACTTCAACGACGCCGAGCGCCAGGCGACCAAGGAGGCCGGCGAGATCGCGGGCCTGAACGTCCTGCGCATCATCAACGAGCCCACCGCGGCCGCGCTGGCGTACGGCCTCGACAAGGGCAAGGAGGACGAGCTGATCCTCGTCTTCGACCTCGGCGGCGGCACGTTCGACGTCTCACTCCTCGAGGTGGGCAAGGACGACGACTTCTCGACCATCCAGGTCCGCGCGACCGCGGGCGACAACCGCCTGGGCGGCGACGACTGGGACCAGCGGATCGTCGACCACCTCATCAAGCGCTTCAAGGACACGACGGGGGTCGACGTCTCCAAGGACAAGATCGCCCTCCAGCGCCTGAAGGAGGCCGCCGAGCAGGCCAAGAAGGAGCTCTCGTCGAGCATGTCGACGAGCATCCAGCTGCCCTACCTCTCGCTCACCGAGTCGGGCCCGGCCAACCTCGACGAGACGCTCACGCGCGCCCAGTTCGAGAACATGACCTCCGACCTGCTCGACCGCACCAAGAAGCCCTTCGAGGACGTCATCCGCGAGGCGGGCATCAAGGTGTCCGACATCGCGCACGTCGTGCTCGTCGGCGGCTCGACGCGCATGCCGGCCGTCTCCGAGCTCGTCAAGCAGGAGACGGGCGGCAAGGAGCCCAACAAGGGCGTGAACCCCGACGAGGTCGTCGCCGTGGGCGCCGCCCTGCAGGCGGGCGTCCTCAAGGGCGAGCGCAAGGACGTGCTGCTCATCGACGTCACCCCCCTGAGCCTCGGCATCGAGACCAAGGGCGGCATCATGACCAAGCTCATCGAGCGCAACACGGCCATCCCGACCAAGCGCAGCGAGACCTTCACGACCGCCGACGACAACCAGCCGTCGGTCGCGATCCAGGTGTTCCAGGGCGAGCGCGAGTTCACTCGCGACAACAAGCCGCTCGGCACGTTCGAGCTGACCGGCATCGCCCCGGCGCCCCGCGGCATCCCGCAGATCGAGGTCACCTTCGACATCGACGCGAACGGCATCGTGCACGTGTCGGCCCGCGACAAGGGCACCGGCAAGGAGCAGTCGATGACGATCACGGGCGGCTCGAGCCTGCCGAAGGACGACATCGAGCGGATGGTGCGCGACGCCGAGGAGCACGCGGCGGAAGACAAGAAGCGCCGCGAGTCGGCCGAGACCCGCAACCAGGCCGAGCAGCTCGTGTACTCGATCGAGAAGCTGATCAAGGAGAACGACGAGAAGCTCCCGGCCGACGTCAAGAACGAGGTGCAGGGCGACGTCGACGCGCTGAAGACCGCTCTCGCGGGCGACGACGACGACGCGGTGAAGTCGGCGTTCGACAAGCTCAACCAGTCGCAGGGCAAGCTCGGCGAGGCGATCTACGCCCAGGGTCAGAGCCAGACGGCGGATGCCACGGCAGGCGCCAACCCCGGAGAGGACGCGAACGCGTCGGGCGCCGAGGGCGCGTCGTCCTCCGATGAGGACGTGGTCGACGCCGAGGTCATCGACGACGAGGACGAGAAGAAGTAATCATGTCGGATGAGAACCAGAACCACGAGGAGCCGGTGATCCGCGACAAGCGGCGCATCGACCCCGAGACCGGCGAGGTTCGGAAGCCGACCGAGGGGGCGGGTGAGCAGCCCGCCCCCGAGGCGGCGCCCGAGGCGACGGATGCCGCGGCATCCGCGTCGACCGACGCCGTCGCCGAGGCCGACGCCGACGAGGAGGTGCTCACCGTCGACGACATCCTGAACGCGGCCCAGGCCGAGGTCCAGGAGCCGAGCGACGAGCACCTCGCCGACCTCAAGCGCGTCACCGCCGAGTACGCGAACTACCGCAAGCGCACCGAGGCGAATCGCGAGGTCGAGCGCGAGCGCGCGGTCGGCGCGGCGGTGGCCGTGCTGCTGCCCGTGCTCGACGACCTCGACCGGGCCGAGAAGCACGGCGACCTCGAGGGCGACGCCCCATTCGCGACGATCGCGGCGAAGCTCCGGGGGGCCGTCGAGAAGCTCGGACTCGTGCCCTTCGGCGAGGTCGGCGAGCCGTTCGACCCGCAGCGCCACGAGGCGATCTTCCAGCAGCACTCCGACGAGGTCGAGACCGACACCGTCGCCGATGTCGTCGAGACGGGCTACACGCTCGGCGGCACGCTGCTGCGAGCGGCGAAGGTCGTCGTCAAGACGCCGGCGTAGCGGCATCCGTCACCACCCGCCGGTGGTCGAGTAGCGCGGGTCATGGTACAGGCCGTCGGCCCTACTCGACCACCGGACGGACCGCACTAGATTCAGCAGGAAGGAGGCGCCGATGGCCAGCCAGGATTGGTTCGACAAGGACTTCTACGCGATCCTCGGCGTCTCCAAGGACGCGAGCGACGCCGACATCAAGAAGGCCTACCGCAAGCTCGCGCGCAAGTACCACCCCGACCAGAACCCCGGCGACGCCGCGTCCGAGGCGAAGTTCAAGGAGATCAGCGAGGCCCACTCGGTGCTCGCCGACCCGGAGGAGCGGAAGGAGTACGACGCGGTCCGCGCCATGGGCGGCGGCGCTCGCTTCACCGCGCCCGGCGGTGGTGGGGGCGGGTTCGAGGACGTCTTCGGCGGCATGTTCGGCGGGCCGGGCGGCACGCGCTACACGTACCAGCAGGGCGGGCAGTACGACGACCTGCTCGGCGGCCTGTTCGGCGGTGGCCGGTTCGGGCAGCCCACGGGCGGCTACCGCGGCTTCGGCGGGCCGACCAAGGGGCGCGACGTGACCGCGACGACCACGCTCGACTTCGTCACCGCGACCAAGGGCGACCGGATCACGCTGCAGACGTCCGAGGGTCGCGAGATCACCGTGAACGTGCCCGCGGGCGTCGCCGACGGCCAGAAGATCCGCCTGCGCGGCAAGGGCCATCCCTCGCCCGACGGCGGCGAGGCCGGTGACATCGTGCTCACGGTGAAGGTGCGCAAGCACCCGGTGTTCGAGCGCGACGGGCTCAACCTCCGCGTCAACGTGCCCGTCACGTTCGCCGAGGCCGCCCTCGGCGCGACCATCCAGGTCCCCACGCTCGGCGGCGAGCCCGTCAAGCTGCGCGTCGCGCCCGGTACGCCGAGCGGGCGCGTGCTGCGCGTCAAGGGCCGCGGCGTGTCGTCCTCGAAGGGCACGGGCGACCTCCTCGCGGTCGTGCAGGTGGCGGTTCCGTCGCACCTCTCGAAGGAGGCCGAGGAGAAGCTGCGCGAGTTCGCCTCGCAACTGCCCGCCGAGAACCCGCGCGACGACCTGCTCGCCAAGGCTCGAGGCGCGTGATGCACGTCGACGGCGAGAGCCCACTGTTCGTGATCTCGGTCGCGGCCGAGCTCGCCGGGATGCACCCGCAGACGCTCCGCCAGTACGACCGCATGGGCCTGGTCTCGCCGAAGCGCACGGCCGGCAAGTCGCGACGCTACACGATGCGGGATGTCGCCCAGCTCCGCGAGATCCAGCAGCTCTCCAGCGAAGGCGTGAGCCTCGAGGGCATCCGCCGGGTGCTCGGCCTCGAGAACGAGGTGACCGAGCTCCGCGCACGCGTACGCGAGCTCGAGCGCGCGCTCGCCGACGAGATGCTCAATCGCCCCGGACGCCGCGTGTTCGCGGCCGGCAGCGAGGGCGAGGTCGTCTCGCTGCGCGCCGGCACGCGCGTGCGTCGCGAGAACGCGCTCGTCGTGTGGCGTCCGCTCGAGCGCGGGTGAGCCCCGCGGTCGGCGACGCGAGATTATACGGACCCGGTGCCCTCTTGTCCTCCTTTTGACCGAAAGCGGCCATCGCGCGCACAATGGCCACTGGCCCATCGGGCCGGGGGAGGATGACGTGCACGGAGATCAGCGCGGGTTGCGTGAGCTGCGCCGTGCCGCAGCGCGCGGCGAGATCATCGCCGAGTACCAGGCGCAGGTCGACGCGCAGGATGGCCGCACCGTGGCCGTCGAGGCCCTGAGCCGGTGGCGCCATCCGGAGCGCGGGGTGCTCGGACCGCAGCACTTCATCCCGATGGCCGAGGAGACCCGGTCGATGGACACCGTCGGCGACGCCATGATCCAAGCGGCGTGCCGGTACGGCGCCGAGCTGGCCGGTTCGGGCCGACCGCTCGAAGTGGCCGTGAATGTCGCCGCCGTCCAGCTCGAGCAGCCGCGGTTCGCCGAGCGGGTGCTCGACCGGCTCATGCGCGCCGGCCACCTCGCACGCCTGCTGACCCTGGAACTCACGGAATCGCGGCCCTCGCCGGCGACGGCCCGCGGCACGCTCGATCGGGTGCGCGCGCACGGCATCGGGGTGTCCCTCGACGACGTGCGCACCCTCGAGGAGGCCGAGTTCCGTACGGGTGCCCTGCCGATCACCGAGCTGAAGGTGGACCGGTCGGTGATCGAGCGGCTCCCGGACGACGAGCGCGTCGCCGCTCGCCTGGTGCGCTTCGCCCGCGAGCGTGGCCTGCGCGCGGTCGCCGAGGGCGTGGAGACCGAGCGGCAGTGGGAGGCCGTGCGGAAGCTCGGCTTCGATCGCGCACAGGGATTCCTCTTCGGTCGGCCGACCGCGCCCGAACGGATGACCGCCCGCCTCCGGGCGGAGGCGGGCGGTCCGGCTCAGAGCGAGCTGTAGGGGTCCTCGAACGTCTCGTCGGCGTCGTGCCCGTCGCCCGACGCCGACCCGCCGGCCTCGCCGATGTCGAGCTGCGCCCATGTCACCGGCATGCCCGGTGAGAAGAGGATGTCGATCCCGGGCCCACCCCTGAGGGGCGGGATGGTGACGTACCCTCCGCCGCTCTGCACCGCGGCGAGGATCTGCGCGCGCAACTCGTCGATCGGGTCGGGCAGGAAGTAGTCCTTGCCATCGACCGTCAGTCGGTGGATCTTCACAGGGAGGCTCCGTTCTCTCGTGTCCGTCGTGCGTCTCGACTCGTCACGCTGGAACCGCTTCCGTGGGTTCCGGCATCCAGTGCAGCCCGGCTCGGCTGTTGGCGCTGTCCATCAGGATCTCGAGCCATGCGCGGTTGAGCTTCGGCGGGCGATTGCCGCTGAATCGGAAGTGGACCTGCGCCGAGGGGCTGATCCAGATGGCGCTCCGGCCGCTGCCGCGCTCCATCCCGTGACTCCAGGTGAACATGAACTGCTCACCGCGCTGCAGCTTCGCCGCGATGACGAACTGCAGGTGTGCGAGCGTGCGATCCTCGATCTCGAACTCCGAGATCCGCGGTCCGTAGGTCAGCATTCCCATAGCGTTCCTCCTCCTGTCCGTTTCGAGGTCATCGTGCCGGTGCGGCGACCGGCTCGGCGACCAGTCGCAGCCCGCCGGCCGAGTTCGCCGCCTTCGTCAGAACATCCACCCACTGCGGGTTCAGCTCCGACGGCTCGGCCTGGTCGAACTGGAAGGTCATCGGGATGGTGGGGCTGCACCAGACCGAGGTCCGGGGCGGCGACACCTCCTCGTCGACCCAGGTGAATGCGAAGTGCTCGCCTCGTCGCAGCTTGGACCAGATCACCACCTGCAGGTGCGCCAGCGTCCGGTCGTCGAACGTCGCAGTGAGCTTCGAGTTGTATTCCAGTGTTCCCATGTCGCCTCCTTTCCTCGGGAACGGAACGGGTGCCGCCACGCGGCGCGATCGGACGAGCCGATCGGCCCGCGCAGCGTTCGGCTACGCCGTCACCGACGTGACGCGATCGCGACCCTGCCGCTTCGAGGCGTACATCGCCTCGTCGGCCAGCCGCAGCAATCGGTCGACTTCGGGTGGATCCCGCCCGTCGTCGGGCATCCAGGTCGCCACGCCGATGCTCGCGGCGACCGCGTATCTCGGCGGGACGCTGGTCAACGGCTGACCCACCTCGAACCTGAACCGCTCGGCGATGACCCCGGCGGCCTCGGCATCGGCGTTCTCGCACACGATGACGAACTCGTCGCCGCCGTACCTGGCGACGGCGTCGGACGCGCGCGCCACCTGGCGCAGCCGGTCGGCCACCTCGACGAGCACCTGGTCGCCGATCCGATGGCCGAGTGCGTCGTTGATCGGCTTGAAGCCGTCGAGGTCGATGAACACGAGCGAGAGCGGACGTCGGTCGCGCTGCGCGCCCGCCAGCGCCGCATCGAGTCGTTCGCCCAGGAGCTTGCGATTCGCCAAGCCCGTGAGCTGGTCGTGCAGGGCCCGGTGGGCCAGTTCCTCCTGGAGTCGCACGCGTCGCAGCACCTGGGCCGCCTGTCGCGCCAACGTCGCATGGATGCCACGGGTCTCGGTATCGAAGACCTGGTCGCGTCCGTAGAAGCAGATGACGACCCCGTGCGCTCCAGAGTCGCCGCGCAGCGGGGCGATGCTGAGGGCCGCGAGCCGCTGCTCCTGCAGGGCGACGTCGAGGTCGGGTCGGATGCTTCCGGCCTGGTCGAGGCTCGACACGGTGACGACCTCGTCGCCCTCGATGGCCTGCGCCGTGAGGTCCATGAGGCCGGCCGAGATGAGCGGATCGATCTGGACGCCGTCGGCGATCAGCTCCCGCCCGCCGTGTTCGTCCTCGAACAGGACGGCGGCGCCGGCGGCGAGCAGGCCGGTGCGGGCGGCGGAGATGAGGGCCTCGCCGAGCTCATGCGCGTTCATCGCGAGGCCGAAGGCGCTCGAGGCGTCCTGCAGAACCCGGACGCGGGCTTCGGACGCCTCGGCCTGTCGGCGCGCGACGAGGAGCTGCCGCTCGTAGTCCTGACGCTCCGTCGCGTCGAAGATCGCCGTGCGGACCTCCTCGGGACGGCCGTTCCGCTCGGGCACGATGACTGCGTTGACGAGCACGGGCAGGTCGCGGCCATCGGCGCACCGGATCGACAGCGAGACCTCTCGGACCTCGCCGGCCAGCCGGAGCACGGTGGCGTATCGCGCTTCGTAGAAGAGCTGCCCGGCCGGAGTCAACAGGTCGACGAACGACGTGCAGAGGAGGTCGTCCTCGGAGTGTCCCGTCCAGGCGGCGAGCGTCCGGTTCGCGCGCGTGATGACGCCGTCGGGGGTGGTCGTGAGGTATCCGCAGGGGGCGCCGTGGAAGAGCTCGGCGTACGACTCGTGGAGTTCGTCCTCGCCGCTTCCGAGGGGCGGCGGGCTCGATGGGATGGTCATCGCAGGAACGCCTCGATCTCGTCGGCGAGCTCGTCGGGCGCGGACACGTTCGGGCAGTGGCCCGTGGCCGCGAGCTGCAAGAAACGGCTTCCGGGGATGTGCTCGTGCACGTACCGGCCCACCGCGATGGGGGCGATCACGTCGTCGGAGCATTGGAGCACCAACGTGGGAACCGTCACCTGCTCGAGGTCGCGGCGATTGTCGGAGAGGAAGGTCACCCGGGCGAACTGGCTCGCGATGCGCGGGTCGATGCTGCAGAAGCTCGCGGTCAGCTGCGCTCCGAGCTCGGGGCGGTCGGCGTGGCCCATGATGAGCGGTGCCATCGACGCGGACCATCCGAGGTAGTTGGCGTCGAGCGCGTCGAGCAGGCCCTCGATGTCCTCGCGGCGGAAGCCCCCGGTGTACCCGTCGTCGTCGATGTACCGCGGCGAGGGCCCGACCAGCACGAGAGCCCCGAATCGCGAGGCGTCGACGTTGGCGGCGAGCACGCCCACCATGGCCGCGACGGAGTGCCCGACGAAGACGACGTCGTGCAGGTCGAGCGACTCGAGGATCTCGAGGAGGTCGTCGGCGTACCCGTGGAGCGAGTCGTACTTCGCCGGATCGTACGCGGCGGGATCGGAGCTGCCGGAGCCGACGGCGTCGAACAGGACGACCCGGTGATCGGCTTCGAACCGCGGCGCGACGGCCTGCCACATCTCCTGGCTGCAGCCGAAGCCGTGTGCGAACAGGATCGGCCGGCCGGCGGGGTCGCCGGACACCGTCACGTTGTTGCGTCGCAGCACGTCGACCCGGGAATCGGGGGAGGTGAGGCTCATGCGGCTCCTGGTCCGTGGGGATTCGGCGTCGTGGGGGAGGACGTGGGATCCTTGGCGGACCGATTCGAACCTATCTCGGATGCCGCGCCGGTCCCATTCTGGGGCCCCGCGTCAAGGGGGGTTGACGAGGGCGTTCAGAGCATGAAAAATGCGGGGCGCTCGCGGTCTCCCTCCGAAGATCGATCGTCTCAGGGATGCGCCGCCGATCGGGACCGACCCCCATGAGGGGGATGCCGCGTCATCCGGCACGGTGCGACCACGGGGCATCCGCTCTCGCACCTGACCGGAGGAGGCCGGAGTGGTCGAGTCGATCGAGCAGGTGGACGCCGTGGTGGTGGGCTCGGGCTTCGGCGGGTCCGTCTCGGCCGATCGCCTCGCCGAGGCCGGGCACTCGGTCGTGCTCATGGAGCGCGGTCGCGACTACCCGCCGGGCGGATTCGCGCGCACGCCGACGGAGTTCGGCGAGAACTTCTGGGCGCCGGGCGAGGGGCTGTACGGCCTGTTCGAGACGTGGAGCTTCCGCGGCCTCGAGGGCGTCGTGTCGTCGGGGCTCGGAGGCGGCTCGCTGATCTACGCCAACGTGCTGCTGCGCAAGGATCCGGAATGGTTCGTGCACGACTCGCCGCTGCCCGGCGGCGGGTACGAGAACTGGCCGATCAGCCGCGAGGACCTCGACCCGCACTACGACCGCGTAGAGGACATGCTCGACGCGACGCCGTACCCGTACCCCGACACGCCGAAGACCGAGGCGTTCGAGCTGGGCGCCGAGGCTGCGGGGCACCACGTGTTCCGGCCGCCGATCGCGGTCACGTTCGCCGACGCCGAGGGGCACGTCGGCCCGTTCCTGCCGATCGCGCCGAAGCCGTACGGCAACATCCACGGGCGCGCGCGATTCACGTGCTCGCAGTGCGGCGAGTGCGACATCGGCTGCAACTACGGCGCGAAGAACTCGCTCGACCACACGTACGTGTCGGCGGCCGCCCACCACGGCGCCGACGTGCGGAGGCTGCACGAGGTGAAGGCCGTGCGGCCCGTCGACGGCGCCTGGGAGGTGCGGTACCGTGCGCACCGACCCGGTGAGGGGCCGCCGACCGACGGCGTGATCCGCGCCCACCGCGTCGTGCTCGCCGCCGGCACGTTCGGGTCGACCTACCTGCTGCTGCGCAACCGGGCCTCGCTGCGCAACCTCTCCCCGGCCCTCGGCACGCGGTTCTGCGGCAACGGCGACCTCATCGGGTTCCTGATGGGCGCGAAGGAGCAGATCGACAGGGTCGCCCGCGCTCGCCGCATCGCGGGCAGCCGCGGGCCCGTCATCACGAGCTCGATCCGCATCGGCGACCGCCTCGACGGGGACGGCAGCACCGGTCGCGGATACTACGTGCAGGAGGCCGGCTACCCGGGCTTCCTCAACTGGCTGCTCGAGACGGCGCAGCTGAAGTCGGTGGTCTCGCGTTCCACTCGCGTCGCGCTCACCATGCTCGCCAAGCGACTGAGCCTCGCGGGCGAGTCGAACATCTCGGCCGACCTCGCCCACGTGCTCGGGCACACCGCGCTCTCGACGAGTTCGCTGCCCGTGCTCGGCATGGGCCGCGACGTGCCCGACGGCAGGATGTACCTCGACCGCGGCCGGCTGGCGATCGACTGGACGACCGCGACCTCGCTCGAGTACTTCGGCGCCATGCGCAAGACGATGTCCGACTTCGCGACGACGCTCGGCGCGAGGTACGTCGACAACCCGCTCTGGCTGGCCAAGCGGGTGGTCACGGTGCACCCGCTCGGCGGCGCGCCGATGGGCCGCAACGAGTTCGAGGGCGTGGTGGACCCGTGGGGCGAGGTGTACGGCCATCCCGGGCTGTCGGTCGTCGACGGTTCGGCCATGCCCGGACCCGTCGGGCCCAATCCGGCGCTCACCATCGCCGCGTTCGCCGACCGCGCCGCCGACCGCATGATCGACGCCTGGCCGGCGGGGCGCCGCCGCGGCACCCGACGGCCGGCCGCCGGGAAGACCGCCGTCGCGCCATCCGCCACTGCGAAGGGAACGCGAATGGATGCCGCGCCCGCCGGTGATCGCGCTGAGAGGACGCGCACCGAGACCCCCACCTCCGTCGCGTTCACCGAGCAGATGAAGGGCTTCTTCCTGCTCGGCGAGGGCGACCCCCGCTCCGCGGCGAAGGATGCGCGCGTGCGCGACGAGCGCATGATGTTCGAGCTCACCATCACCGCGCCCGACATCGACGCGTTCGTCGATGGCGAGGCGCACGAGGGCATCGCGACGGGCTACCTTCAGTCCGACGCGCTCGGCGGCCGGCAAGAGGTCGAACGCGGATGGTTCAACCTCTTCGTCGCCTCGGATCGCGGCGAGGAACGGCTCATGAAGTACCGCCTGTGGCTCACGACCGACGCGGGATCGCCGATCACGTTCGTGGGGTGCAAGGAGGTCCGCGACGACCCGGGCTTCGACCTCTGGGAGGACACGACGACCCTGTTCGTGCAGGTGCTCGACGGCCATGTGCCTCCCCCGGCGGATGTCGCGGCGACGGGCCTGCTCGACGCGGCCGACCCGTCGGTGCTCGGCGCGGGGGTCCTGCGCATCCTGCCCGTCGACTTCGCCGAGCAGCTCACGACGTTCACGACGACCGGGCCGGACGGCGCGCAGGCGATCGCGCGCTTCGGGTCGCTGTTCCTCGGGCGGCTGTGGTCGACCTACGGGCGGCTCGCGAGGGAGGACGCATGAGCGGCGGCGGCGCAGCGACATCCGCCACCGGACTGCCCCAGCCGGTACCTGCGCGCACGACACGCGACGACCACCGCACCGAGCACGTCCCGTTCCGCGCGCTCGACGGGCAGTGGCTCACGATGCTGCACGTCGAGAACCCCGCGATCACGCCGACCCGCGGCCCGGTGCTGCTGGTGCACGGCGCGGGCGTGCGCGCCGAGATCTTCCTACCGCCGCTGCGGCGCACGCTGGTCGACGCGCTCATCGACGACGGCTTCGACGTGTGGATGCTGAACTGGCGCGCGTCGATCGACCTCGAGCCGGTCGCGTGGACGCTCGACGACGCGGCTGCGTACGACTACCCGGCTGCGATCGCGCTGGTCCGCGAGCGAACGGGCGCCGAGACCGTGAAGGCGTTCGTGCACTGCCAGGGGTCGACCTCGTTCACGATGGCGGCGATCTCGGGGCTGCTGCCCGACGTGTCGACGATCGTGACCAACGCCGTGTCGCTGCATCCGGTGCTGCCCCTCGGTTCGCGCGCGAAGATCCTCGGCCTCGCGCCGGCGATCAGCCGCATCTCGCCGGTGCTGTCGCCGAAGTGGGGCTACAAGTCCGAGGGGCCGTTCGCGCGCGCGCTGCGCACGGGCGTCGTCGCGGTGCATCCCGAGTGCGACAACCCGGTGTGCGCGATGGTGAGCTTCACGTACGGCAGCGGCCATCCGGCGCTGTGGGCCCACCGCAACATCGACGCGGCCACGCACGACTGGATCACCGGCGAGTTCGCGGGCGCACCCATGACGTTCTTCCTGCAGATGCGCGAGTGCGTCAAAGCCGGCCATCTCGTGCCGGCGGGCACCGCGCCCGGCATCCTGCCGGTGCTGACCGTGCCGCCGCGCACCGAGGCGCGCTTCGCGTTCATCGCCGGCGAGGACAACCGGTGCTTCCTGCCCGAGAGCCAGCAGCTGAGCTACGAGCACTTCGAGCGGATGGCGCCCGGCCGCCATGCCCTGCACCGGATCCCCGGGTACGGGCACCTCGACGTGATCTTCGGCGCCGACGCGTGGCGCGACACGCACCCGATCATCGTCGACGAGCTGCGCCGCTGAGTGCGAGCCAGTGGATGGAGCGAGTGAGCGCGAAACTCACCGGGAGGCGGTGACGTCGAGCAGTTGGGACAGCTCGCCGAGCGCGCCGGGCACGAGCTTGTAGTACGCCCACGTGCCGCGCTTGCTGCGGGTGAGGAACCCGGCCTCCATGAGGATCTTCAGGTGGTGCGACACGGTCGGCTGGCTGAGCCCGACGGGGTCGATGAGGTCGCACACGCAGGCCTCTTCGCCGTCGGATGCCGCGACGATCGACACGAGCCGGAGCCGCGTGGGGTCGGCCAGCGCCTTCAGCTTGCGAGCGAGGACGTCGGCCTGCTCGGGCTCGATGGTCTCGCGGGTGAGCGGCGCGCAGCAGACCGCAGCCTCGGGCTCGACCATCGGGAGCAGGTTCACCGTCATGCGAGCCATCCTACCCGAATATTGACAAACTTCGATGAATTGGGCACACTCAATATCGAAGTTCATCAATGGATGTGCCACAGCGAGGAGCAGCCCGACATGACCCTGGTCGATCTCACCGTCCGCAGCCTGCAGGAGCGCCGGCTCGACACCCTGCCCGTCGCCATCGTCGGCGCTGGGCCGATCGGGCTCGCGGCCGCCGCCAACCTGGTCGAACGCGGCATCGACTTCGTGGTCTACGAGGCCGGCGACGAGATCGCCGGCAGCATCCGGCAGTGGGGGCACACGCGGCTGTTCTCGCCGTGGAAGCACGTCGTCGACCCGGCATCGCGCCGGCTGCTCGAGGCCACGGGCTGGGAAGTGCCCGCCCCCGACTCGCTCCCGACCGGCACCGAGCTGGTCGAGCAGTACCTCGAGCCGCTCGCCGCACTCGAGCCGATCGCCTCGCGCATCCGCACGGGCGTCACCGTCGACGCGATCACCCGCCGGGGCATGGACCGTACGCGTACCGCGAACCGCGCCTCTACGCCCTTCCTCCTCCGCACCCACTCGGCCGACGGCGTCCAGGAGACGACCGCGCGCGCGGTCATCGACGCCTCCGGCACGTACGAGCAGCCCAACAGCCTGGCGTCGTCAGGCCTCGACCCGCTCGGGCTCGCCGAGGTCGCCGATCGGGTCGCCCACGCCCTGCCCGACGTGCTCGGCCGCGAGCGCGCGCGCTTCGCCGGCCGTCACACGACCGTCGTGGGCGCCGGGCACTCCGCCGCGAACACGCTGCTCGCCCTCGCCGAGCTCGCCGAGCAGGAGCCGGGCACGCGCGTCACCTGGCTCATCCGGAACGCCCGTGCCATCCGTGTCACCACGTCGGAGGACGACGAGCTCGCCGCTCGCGCCGATATCGGCCGACGGGTCGACGCGCTCGTGCACGCCGGCCGGATCCAGCTGGTCGACGGGTTCGAGATCGCCCGGCTCGGTCGCACCGACGGGGGCGTCCGCCTGTACGGGCTCCGCGGCGGCGACCTCGTCGAGCACGAGACCGACCTCGTCGTCAACGCGACCGGCTTCCGCCCGAACCTCGACATGCTCCGCGAGATCCGCCTCGAGCTCGACGACATCGTCGAGGCGCCCAGGCGCCTCGCTCCGCTCATCGACCCCAACGTGCACACGTGCGGCACGGTCGAGCCCCACGGCTTCGCCGAGCTCGAGCACCCCGAGCAGGGCTTCTTCCTCACCGGGATGAAGAGCTACGGCCGCGCGCCGACGTTCCTGCTCGCGACCGGGTACGAGCAGGTCCGTTCCATCACCGCGTGGATCGCCGGCGACCTCGACGCGGCGCGCAAGGTCGAGCTGGTGCTGCCCGCGACGGGCGTCTGCTCGACGAGCCTGGCGGCGGATGGCGCGTCCGTCAGCTCGTGCGCGACCGACGCCGGTGCCGGCCCCGCTGCCGCGGCTTCCGGCGCTGCCCCGTCGAGCTGCTGCGGCTGAGCGATCCGGTCGCGGCGAGCACGCGAACGGGAGTTCGTAGGACGAGCCAGGCGCCGTAGGACGAGGACCGCTTCGTCGGACGTGATCGCCGGGGTTCGTCCTGCATTCCGGCTGTCGTCCTGCATTCCGGCTGTCGTCCTACATTCCGGTTCACGCGCGAGCGCGGGACGAGGCCGGCAGGATCTCGGCGAGCAGCCCTTCGACGTGCGCCCGGATCTCATCGCGCACGCGGCGCACGCCGTCGAGGTCGAGCTCGGCCGGGTCCTCGAGGTGCCAGTCGAGGTACCGCTTGCCGGGGTAGACCGGGCAGGCGTCGCCGCAGCCCATCGTGATGACGGCGTCGGCGGCGCGCACGACGTCGTCGGTCAGCGGCTTGGGGAACTCGTCGCCGAGGTCGATGCCCGACTCGGCCATGACCGACACGACCGACGGCAGGATGTCGCCGCCCGGCAGCGACCCGGCCGAGCGCACGTGCACGCGGCCCGCGCCGAGCTCGCGCATGAGCGCGGCCGCCATCTGCGACCGGCCCGAGTTCTGCACGCAGACGAACAGCACCTCGGGCACCGCCTTCGGGATGACGCCCTTGGACTGCGCGAGCGCGGTGAGGCGCTCGTTCGCGAACCGGGCGGCGAGGCTCGGCAGGTGCACGGTGATCCTCGCGCTGCGCAGGAGCGCGGCGTAGGACTCGAAGACGACGCGCTCGACGGTCTCGGCGTTGACGATGCCGTCGAAGCGGGCGGCGAGATGCTCGGCGTTGCGCAGCAGCACGGCGTGCGGATCGTCGAGGGCGAGCTGGCCGTCGCGCGTGCTCATGCCCGCGCAGCCTCGGGCAGGATCTCGCCGAGCAGCTCCTCGACGCGGCGGCGGATCTCGTCGCGGATGGGGCGGACCGCCTCGATGCCCTGGCCGGCCGGGTCGTCGAGCTCCCAGTCCTCGTACCGCTTGCCGGGGAAGATGGGGCAGGCGTCGCCGCAGCCCATCGTGATGACCACGTCGGAGTCCTTCACGGCCTCGGTGGTCAGCACCTTCGGCGTGTTGCCGGCGATGTCGATGCCCTCCTCGGCCATGGCCTGCACCGCGACGGGATTGATCTCGTCCTTCGGCGCGGACCCGGCCGAGAGGACCTCGACGCGGTCGGCGCCGAGCTCGCGCAGGTAGCCTGCGGCCATCTGCGAGCGGCCGGCGTTGTGCACGCAGACGAACAGGACGGTGGGCTTGTCGGACATGGCGACCTCTCTCGCGGGTTCTTCCAAAGCATAGATCAAGATCTATGTGATGGCCATGCGGATGCCGACGGGTTCAGCAGGTGTTCACCTCGCCGGCTGCCGGCCGCCGTCCTCAGGCCAGTTCTGCAAGCAGTCCCCGCACGCGCCCGTCGATATCGTCGCGGATGTCGCGCACGCGCGCCGCCGGCTGTCCCACCGGGTCGTCGAGCTCCCAGTCGAGGTATCGCTTCCCCGGATACACCGGGCATGCGTCGCCGCACCCCATCGTGATCACCACGTCGGCGGCGCGCACGACCTCGTCGGTCAGCGGCTTCGGGAACTCGCCGCCCACGGGCACGCCGATCTCGTCGAGCGCGCTCACGATGGCGGGACTCACCTCGCTGGCCGGTTGCGACCCGGCCGTGCGCACGTGCACCCGCGCGCCCGCGAGGTGACGCAGGATCGCCGCGGCCATCTGCGACCGGCCCGCGTTCTGCACGCACACGAAGAGCACCTCGGGCGTCGCGTCGAGCTCCGCCCGCTGGGAGGCGAGCGCCGAGAGGCGCTCCGCGGCGAAGCCGGCCGTCCGCGAGGCAAGTCGAGGCGAGCCCGCCGCATGCCCGGAGACGAGCTCGAGGCTTTCGCGCACGTACCGTTCGACGGTCTCGCGGCCGAAGGTGCCGGCGAAACGCTGCGCGAGGTCGTCGACGATCCGGTGCGCGACGGCGTCGTCGGGCGGCGCGGCCCGGGGTGTGCCGAGCACGCCCTGCACCCGCTCGACGTGTGCCGGCGCGATCGAGTACCACGCTCGTCGCCCGTCGGGCGTTCGCTCGAGCACCCCTTGGTCGTGGAGCGCCTTGGCGTGGTGCGAGACCGTCGGCTGGCGCAGTCCGAGCTCGTCGGCGAGCGCGGTGACCGTGGCGCGACCCTCCGGGCTCGCAAGGATGAGCGCGAGCATGCGGGCCCGCGTCGGATCGGCGATCAGCGCGAGACCGCCGGCCGTGCCATCCGACCCGTCCTTGCCCATAGATGTCAGTCTATGGGTGTGCCGCTGCCCGCCGGGCGCGGATCAACGTCCCCACGCCGACGCGGGCGCCGCCACGACGGGCACGGGCGAGGTCGACCACCACGCGCCGTTGCCGTAGTGGCTCTCGGCCCAGGGGGACGCCCAGATCGCGCGCGCCGTGACCTCGGCCGACGTTCCCGCCTCGAGTCCGGCGACGATGTCGACGTAGAACGACCGCTTCTTCAGGTTGGATGCCGCGTACTCCGCCGCGTCGACGAGGTTCGCGTAGCTGCCGAGCCCGCTGCCGCCGCCCGATCCGTAGCCGTTGTTCATCGGGTTGTTGCGGTTCCACCAGTTGTCGGGGCCGTTCTCCTCGCGCATCCACTGCACCATGAGGGTCACGTTCTCGTCGGTCACCGGCCAGTCGCCGAAGACGAGCACGAGCTTGGCCCAGTCGTAGTTGGTGCCGGATGCCACGAGCGTGTCGGGCCCGGTCGCGGCCGAGTAGCCCTCGCGCGAGACTCCGGCCGTCGTGATGTCCCCGTCGACCGCGACCTCCTGCACCGCGCCGGCGAAGGGGGAGAGCGCGGCGACGGCCGGATCGGCGACGGCGACCGACGGACGGGGGAGCGGGGCGAGCGCCACGGTGGCGAGCAGCCCGGCGACGGCGATGGTCGCGGCGAGCGCGACGACGCTGCGGCGCCGGGCCGGGCGCGGACCGGGTTCGCGATCCGGGCGCAGTGAGCGCGACGGGCTCGCCGACGGCGCCGCGTGCGCACGCGACGAGCGCCGTGCGGTCGACCTGATCGCCGCGCGGCGCTCCCCCTGAAACTGCGCCGAATGTCGCATCGGGGGCCGAGGGTAGCAAACCGGTCTGGGTGCCGCATCCGCCGAACCCCTGGCGAGGCGTCCCTCCCGTCGTCGGGTGCGCGTCAGACGGCGCGTCGGCCCGCAGCCCCGGTGGCCGTCCGGCGGCCGAGCAGGACCCCGAGCAGGATCATGCCGATCGCGAGCGCGAGGTGCAGCCAGTCGTCGGCGTCGTTCATCGGGACGAAGTTCGCCGCGCTGTCGACCGGGACGAGCAGGCCGTAGAGCCAGAGCAGCCCGTAGACCGCGCCGCCCCAGATGAGGAAGTTGCGCGAGACGGCGGACGACGTCGCCGCCCAGAGGCCGAGGGCGCCGAACAGCAGGTGCACGAGGTTGTGCAGGATCGACACCTGGAACACGCCGAGCAGCAGCGCCTCGGACTCGTGGCCCACGAAGAGGATCCGGTCGACGCCGGACGTCAGGCCGGGGATGAATCCCGCGATGCCGACCACCAGGAACACGACGCCCACGATGAGGGCCGCCTTCTGCACCGGTGTGTCGGCGTACCGCCGGACGGACCTGTCGGTGGTGCTCATGATCGCCTCTCCTTCCGCTCCGCGCATGCGGAGGCCATGGCCGCATCCTGCTGACGATCCCGCCCCGTCCGCGAGGGGGTTGCGTTTCGCGGCGGGCGCGTTTCGGAACATCCGGGACCGGGGAGAATGAGGGTATGGGACGGGTTCGGCTGGTTCGGGGCCACGGCGTGCAACTCGTGCGATGGCGCGCGGTCGAGAACGGCTGGGTCGCCGACGTCCGCCGCGGCCGGCGCATCGCCGAGGACGACGACGGCTGGACGGTCCTGATCGGAGGAGCGACCCGACGGTTCGAGCGGCCCGAGTGGAGCGAGTTCGTCGGAGAGCTCTCACCGCCCGGAGGGCGGCCCGCGCGGATCGCGCGTCGGTCGGTCCCGACCTCCCTCGACACGCTCCCGGCCCCGACACCCCCGCCGGCGCCGGCGCATCCGCGGAGCACCGCGCTGCGCGACCTGCCGTCGACGCGCCCGATCATGGAACCGGGGCCGACCCGGCGCTCCGACGACCACTCCGAGACCCGGTGACGTGATCGACTTCGACGCGCTCCGGCGGCATCCCGACCTCGAGGCCCCGGGGCTGCGGGCAGCGGATGCCGCGGACCGCCTGATCCTCGACGAGGCCGCGGCCGCGCTCGCCGCGGCGCACGAGCCGGGCGCCGTGGTCGTCGTCGACGACGCATACGGCGCGCTCGCGCTCGGTGCCGTCGCCGCCGGCGGCCGCGAGGTGCGCGTGCACCAGGACCCGATCACCGGCGAGCGCGCGCTCGCCGCGAACGCCGCGCGGCTCGGCGTGCCCGACGCCGAGCGACCCCGTGCCATGCCGTTGGCGGCCGCCCTCGCGTCGGGCGCGAGGGTCGTGCTGATGCGCCTGCCGCGCTCGCTCGACCGGCTCGACGAGGTCGCCGAGCTCGTCGCGCGGCATGCGGCCCGCGACGTGCGCGTGTTCGCGGGCGGGCGGCTCAAGCACATGTCGCTCGCGATGAACGACGTGCTCGGCCGATGGTTCGAGCGGGTCGACGTGACGCACGCGCGGCAGAAGTCGCGCGTGCTGGTCGCGTCCGGCCCGCGGGCCGGCGAGGGCGCTGCTCCGTCGCCGGGATGGCCGCGACACGCGCACGACGACGACCTCCGACTCGAGGTCGTCGCCCACGGCGGCGTCTTCGCGGGCGCCGGGGTCGACATCGGCACGCGGTTCCTGCTCGGTGTGCTCGCCGACGCGGTCCCGGATGCCACGACCGCCGTCGACCTCGCGTGCGGCTCGGGCGTCGTCGCGGCGTGGCTCGCGAGCCGACGCGAGGGCCTCGTGGTGCAGGCGTCCGATCGCAGCGCCGCGGCCGTGGCATCCGCTCGCCTGACCGCCGAGGCCAACGGCGTCGCCGACCGCGTGCGCGTGACGCGCGCCGACGGCCTCGAGCACCTGGCCGATGCGAGCGAGCGGCTCGTCGTGCTGAACCCGCCGTTCCACTCCGACGCGGCGGTGCACACCGGCATCGCCGAGCACCTCTTCGCCGAGGCCGCCCGAGTGCTCGAGCCCGGCGGCGAGCTGTGGTGCGTGTGGAACTCGCACCTGCGGTACCGTCCGTCGCTCGAGCGCCTCGTCGGGCCCACGCGCCAGGTCGCGCGCAACCCGAAGTTCACCGTGACCGCGTCGACTGTCACTGCTTGAATTGACGCATGACCACGAGGTCGCGTCTGCCGACGGGGACCGTCACCTTCCTGTTCACCGACATCGAGGGGTCGACGCGCCTGGCGCAGTCCGCGCTCGACCGGTGGCCCTCGCTGCTCGCCGAGCACGATCGGCTGCTGCGCGAGGCCATCGCGGGCGGCGGCGGCACGGTGGTCAAGACCGAGGGCGACGGGTTCTTCGCCGTGTTCACGTCCGCCGTCGGCGCGGTGGCGGCGGCGACCGCCATCCAGCGCGCGCTCGCCGCGCACGCGTGGCCCGAAGCGCTCGCGCCGCGGGTGCGGATCGGGCTGCACACGGGGCTCGGCATGCTCGGCGGCGACGACTACGTGGGCATCGACATCCACCGAGCGGCCCGGATCACGGCCGCGGCCCACGGTGGGCAGGTGGTGCTGTCGTCGCCGACGGCGGCGCTGGTCGAGCACGACCTGCCCGACGGCGTGACGCTCCGCGACCTGGGCCGCCACCGGTTGAAGGACCTGTCGCAGGCTGAGAGCATCTTCCAGCTCGAGATCGACGGCCTCGTCGCGGCGTTCCCGCCGCTCCGGACCGTCGAGGCGGTGCCGAACAACCTTCCCCTGCAGGTGACGAGCTTCGTCGGTCGCCGCGCCGAATGCGCGCGCGTGCGCGAGCTGCTCGAGGCGTCGCGGGTCGTGACGATCACCGGGACCGGCGGCACCGGCAAGACCCGGCTCGCCCTGCAGGTCGGCGCCGAGATCGGCGGGCGGTTCCGCGACGGCGTCTTCTTCGTCGACCTCGCGCCCGTGCGCGACGCCGGGCTGGTGCCGTCCCAGGTGCTCCGCGCCCTGGGTGCCGCGTCGACGGCGGGGACCGGGGCGCCGCGCGACGTGCTCCTCGAGCACGTCGCGAACCGCGAGGTGCTGCTCATCCTCGACAACTTCGAGCAGGTCGTCGCGGCCGCCGGGCTGGTCGCGGACCTGGTCGCCGCGTCCCCCGAGTCGCGCTTCCTCGTCACGTCGCGCGGTCCGCTCCGGATCGCCGCCGAGCGCGAGCTGCCGCTCGAGCCGATGCAGCTCCCGGCGGCCGCCGACCCGGCGACGATCACGCGGTCCGACGCCGTCGCGCTCTTCGTCGACCGGGCCGCCGCGGTGCGCCCCGACTTCGTGGTGACCCGCGAGAACGCCGCGGCTGTGTCCGAGCTGGTGCGGGGCCTCGACGGCCTGCCGCTCGCGATCGAGCTCGTCGCCTCGCGCGTGCGCCTGCTGCCCGTGGCCGAGATCGTCGCGCGGCTCGACCCCGCGAGCCCGGGCACGGGCGCCGTCGACCTGCCCGAGCGCCAGCGCACCATCGAGGGCGCGATCGCCTGGAGCCACGACCTGCTCGATCCGCCCGTCCAGGAGCTCTTCGCGCGGCTCGGCGTGTTCGCGGGCGGTGCCGACCTCGAGCAGGTCGAACTCGTCTGCGCCGAGCCCGGGGTCGACCTGCTGGGCGGACTCGCGGAGCTCGTCGACCAGGCGCTGCTCAAGCAGGTCACGGCGCCCGGCGGCCGGGCGCGCTTCCGCATGCTGCACGTGATCCGCGAGGTCGCGCTCCTGAAGCTCGAGGCGAGCGGCGCGAGCGACGCCGTGCACCGCCGGCACCTCGAGGCGTACGTCGCGTGGGCCGAGGATCTGGCGACCCACTTCCTGGGCGAGGACCGCAAGGACTGGCTCGACCGTTTCGACGTCGATCACGACAACGTCCGCACCGCGCTCGACTGGGCGGCGGTGCACGGCGAGACCGATCTCGCGCTGCGGCTCGCCGCCGCGTCCTGGCGGTTCTGGCAGTCCCGCGGGCACCTCCACGAGGGTCGGAGCCGGCTGGAGACGGTGCTGTCGCTGCGCGGGGGATCGGCGTCCCACCGCGCCGCCGCGCTCGAGGCCCTCGGCGGCGTGTGCTGGTGGCAGGGCGAGATCGACCGGTGCGTCGAGCCGTACCGGGAGGCCCTCGCGATCCAGCGGGAGCTCGGCGACCCGGCTGCGATCGCGAACGCGATCTACAACGCGGCCATCGCCCAGGGGGTCGCCGCCAACACCGCGGGGGTCACCGACGAGGTGCGACGCGAGGTCTATGCGCTCTACGACGAGGGCGAGGAGATCTACCGCGGGCTCGGCGACGAGAACGGCCTCGGGAACATCGTCTGGGGCCGGGCCCTCGCGGTCTCCGATCTCGACGATGACATCCCCCGGGCGCTCGGCCTGTTCCGCGAGAGCATCGAACACTACCGGCGGGCGGGCAACGAGTTCGGCATGGGATGGGGGCTGTTCGAGGTCGCGATGTATTCGGCGAGGAGCGACGACTTCGCCACCGCAGAGGAGTACCTCGTCCAGGGCCTCGACCTGTTCGCGCGGCATCGCGACGTGTCGGCAGTGGTGCTCTTCATCGCGCTCGCGGCCGGGCTCGCCCGCGCGGCCGGTGACGATGAGCGGATGGCGCGGCTCGCCGGCGCCACGCGAGGCCTCCGCAACGCGTCGGGGGCGAAGATCGTCGACCACGAGCTCACGCAGATCCGGGGGCTCGCCATCGACGAGGTCGACGCGACCCGCGAGGACCTCGCGGCCGCCTACCGCGAGGGCATGGAGATGGATCTCGACCGGGCCGTCGCCTACGCCCTCGGCCGTGCCGTCGCGACGTGACGTGCCGCCCCGGTCCGGCCGACTGGGGGCGTGCGAGCGGGCCGCGACCGTGTCAGGCTGGGATCGTGACGTCCACCCTCGAGCAGCTCGACGCCGACCTCGTCGCCGACGAGGCCGTGCGTCCCGACCTGCCGTGGCAGACCATCGTGTGGGACGACCCTGTGAACCTCATGACCTACGTCACGTACGTGTTCCGCAGCTATTTCGGCTACCCCCGCGAGGAGGCCGAGCGCCTCATGCTGCAGGTCCACCACGAGGGGCGCGCGGTCGTGGCATCCGGCAACCGCGAGGCCATGGAGCGGCACGTGCACGCGATGCACGGCTACGGGCTGCAGGCCACCGTCTCGAAGGCCGAACCGTGATCGTCGCCGGTCGTGAGGGGGGCGCCGACGGCGTCCGCATCGTGCTGGAGACCGAGGAGGCGATGCTGCTCTCCGAGCTCGCCGACCAGGTCGACTCGGTGCTGCTGCTCGGCGGCGAGGACGACCCCGCGCTGGGCCGGCTCTTCCCGTCGGCGTACCAGGATGACGAGGCATCCGCCCACGAGTTCGCGCGGTACACCCGCGAGAGCCTCGTCGACGGCAAGCGGCAGGCCGCCCAGGCGGTGCGCGATGCAACGGCGACCGACCGCGGCGAGGGACTCGTCGAGATCGAGCTCGACCAGGCTCAGGCGTGGGGATGGCTCACCTTCCTCACCGACCTGCGGCTGATCCTCGCCGAGCGGGTCGGCGTGGCCGACCCCGACGAGGCCGAGCCGGCCGACGAGGAACGCGACGACTACCTCCGCGCCGCCTACGAATGGGCGGGCATCGTGCAGGGATCGATGCTCGAGGTACTCGACCCGATCGGTCGCTGACTGGCAGGCTGGTGCCGCGGGCCCGGGTCCTGCGCCGGGGGACGGCGCGACGGGCGGCGCGAGTGGAGGACTCATGTCGCAGCCATCGTCCATCGCGGTCATCCTCAGGGAGCCCACGCGCACCACCGAATCGGTCGAGTCGTCGGCCCTCATCGTCGGCGCGTTCGCGTTCGTCGTGTCGGGTCTGCTCGGACTCGTGCTCTTCTGGGGCACGGCGCTGCCGATCGCCGGCCGCGGCTCCCTCGGAGCGGCCGTCGCGATCGGCGCGGCCGTCGTCGCGGCCCTCGCGTTCGCCACCGGTCAGTTCGTGCTGCGGCGCCGGTTCGGCTCGCTGCCGGTGGCCGGGGCCGACGCCGCCCCGCCCACGCCGGTCCAGGGAGTCTCGCCCGGCCTGCACTGGTTCGACGTGCTCTCACTGTCGATCGCGCACGCCGTCATCGCCCTGCTCGGCTGGACCGGCCTCGCCGACGTGCTCGAGCAGAGCTTCCTCGGCGCCGAGGTCTACACGATCCCGGCGGCGCTCCTGTTCGGCGTGGCGCTGGCGCTCACCGGCTACGTGAGCTTCCTCTCGTCGGTGCGGATGACCCCGATGCTGCTCAGTCTCGTGCTCGCGGTGTTCCTCGTGGTCGGCGTGATCACCGCGATGCTCAGCGCGAGCGACCCCCTGTGGTGGCAGGAGAACCTCTCGGCGCTCGGGATGACCGACGACATCTCCGCGCTCGCCTTCAACCTGACCCTCGTCATCGCCGGCGCGATCGTCACCATCGTCGCCCGGTACGCCACGGCCGCGCTTCCCGACGGCACGCCGGAGGAGCGTCGCGGTCGCGACGTGGTGCGCTACGGGCTCGCGCTGATCGGCGTGCTGCTCGCGTGCGTGGGCATCTTCCCCGTCGACGAGTTCTTCCTCGTCCACAACACCGTGGCGACCGGCATGGCGGTGGTCTACGCGGTGCTCGTGGTCGGCCTGCCCGGCTTCCTGCCCTCGATGCCGCGCGTGTTCGTGATCCTCGGCTGGGTGTACGTCGGCGTCATCGTGGTGCTCGGCGTGTTCTTCGCGGTGGGGTACTACAACCTCACGGCCGTCGAGCTCGTGGCAGGCCTGCTCATCTTCAGCTGGATCATCCTCTTCCTGCGGAACACCGGGTCGGTGGCGGCCCGCCGGGTCGTCGCGGTCGGCGCCTGACACGCCGAACGGCCGGGCGCTCGTGCGCCCGGCCGTTCGCGGTCGTGGGGCTCAGGCCCCGTGCGTGAGGGCCTTGGCCTTGAGCGCCTCGTACTCCTGGGCGTTGATGGTGCCCGAGTCGAGGAGCGCCTTGGCCTTGGCGATCTCGTCGGACGGGCTCGTGCTGCCGGCGGTCTGGCGGATGTACTGGTCGGTCTGCGCCTGCATCTCGGCCGCCTGCTTGGCGGAGCGGCGGGCCATGCCGTCACCGCGAGCGATCAGGTACACCAGCGCGGTGAGGAACGGCACGAAGATCAGGAAGATGATCCAGATCGCCTTGAGCCATCCGTTGAGTTGGTGGTCTCGGAAGAGGTCGCCGATGATCGCGAACAGGGCGAAGAGGTAGGCGATGAATGCGAAGCTCCAGAAGAAGATCCACACGAAGTTCCAGAAGTTGTCCCAGAAGTCCACGGGGGTGCGCCTTTCCAGTCGATGACGGGGGCGACGAGCCCGCCCCCTGCGCGTCACATTAGCGAGTGCGGCGCGCCGGGCCGGGACTTTCGGCATATCCACTCGGCGCCGTGTCGAGTTGAATCGGTTGCGCCGGGGCCGACGCTCCCGGGGCACCCGCGACGACAGGGGAGAGACCGATGGCGGAGTTCGAGTATGGACCGGTGGACATCTACGTCCTGAGCTTCCAGGGCGACAGGCCCGACGATGCGACGCTCTCGGCGCTCGGCGACCTCATGGTGGGCGACGAGATCCGCCTGCTCGACCTGCTGATCGTCGCGCGTGGCGAGAACGGCGAGGTCACGGTGCGCGAGTTCGAGGAGTTCCGCGACGAGTACGGCTTCACGGTCGTCGAGCTCGAGGCGTCCGGTGTCATCGGCGACGAGGACATCGACGAACTCGGCGGGCAGATCCCGCCCGGCACGGCCGGGGCGATCATGGCGATCGAACTGCTGTTCGCGAAGAAGCTGGCGTCGGCGTTCGCCGCATCCGGCGGCGAGGTGCTCCAGGTGGAGCGCATCCCCGCGGCCGTCGTCAACGAGGTGTTCGCCGCCGCGGCGGACGTGGAATAGGGAGGACAGTCATGCCACTTGGCAGAGGAGGCCGGCCGGGACTCATCGGCATGGCGGCGCGCACGGCGGTCGTCGCCGGCACCGCCACGGCGGTCAGCGGCAGGGTCGCGCACCGCCAGAACGAACGCTACGCCGATCAGCAGGCACAGGAGCAGGCCGCCGCCCAGCAGCAGTGGGAGGCGCAGCAGTACCAGGCGCAGCAGGCCGCCGCCGCGCAGGCCGCAGCGGCACCCCCGCCCCCGCCGGCCGCAGCCGGCGGCGTCGACGTGGTCGCCGAGCTGCAGAAACTGGCCGCGCTGAAGGAGCAGGGCATCCTGAGCGACGCCGAGTTCGCCGCCGCCAAGGCGAAGCTGCTCGGCTGATGCCGGAACCGCCGGGATCCGCGCTGCCGTGCGGGTCTCGGCGGTCGACGCGTCGGCGTTCACTATCGTGGCGCCCATGACCGCCGCCGCGCCCTCGCCGGTGCCGCCCGCTCGGTCGCCGAGCGTGCGCACGGCGGTGATCGTCATCGCGGTGCTGCTGGGGCTCGGCGCGCTGTGGTTCGCGCGCGAGATCGTCGCGCCGCTCGCGCTCGCCGCGGTGCTCGTGATCATCGTCCACCCCATCAGGCATCCGCTGCAGCGTCGGGGCTGGCCGCGCTGGGCGGCGACCACCGTGGTCGTCGCCGTCGCGTACCTGATCCTCGGCACGCTCGCGGCGCTGCTCGTCTTCGCCGGGTACGAGTTCGGCCTGCTCGTGACCGACGTGCTGGACGAGCTCGAGGCCGCGGCCGGGTCGCTGGCGGCCTGGCTCGCGTCGATCGGGTTGGACGCGCAGGCCGCCGACGCCGCGGCCTCCGCCGTCGACCCGGGGGTGCTGCTCGACCTCGCCCAGGGCGTGAGCGGGTGGCTGCTCGGGTTCCTCACGGCCGCGTTCTTCGTGCTCGCCTACGTGATCTTCATGGCCGCCGACGCCGCACGGTACGGGCGCGCCGAGCAGGCGTTCGGCAGCGCCATCCGCCCGACCCTCGACCGCATCCGGGCGTACGACTCCTCGGTTCGGCGCTACTACGTCGTCAACGCCTCGTTCGGGCTCGTCGTCGCCGTGATCGACGGGCTCGCGCTCTGGGCGCTCGGGGTGCCCGCGCCGGCGGTGTGGGCCATCCTCGCATTCGTCACGAACTTCATCCCGAACATCGGGTTCGTGCTCGGCCTGGTGCCCCCCGCCGTGCTCGCCTTCGTCGTCGGCGGGCTGCCGCTGCTGCTCGCAGTCGTCGCCGTCTACTCGGTGGTCAACGTCGTGCTGCAGGTGCTGGTCCAGCCGAAGTTCGTCAGCGACACCGTCGACCTCTCGCTCACGCTGAGCTTCTTCTCGGTCGTGTTCTGGACGTTCGTGATCGGCCCGCTCGGCGCCATCCTGTCGATCCCGCTCACGCTGCTCTTCCGCGACGTGCTGCTCGACCGCGACCCGGGCGCACGATTCGTGCGGTGGTTGTCGGGCGATGCCAGGATCCCCCAGCAGACACACAGTGGGGATCCCTAGACCCCGCGGCCGCGGAGGCGGAGCTGCTCGGCTAGTCTGGCGCGCATGACGAGAGCGCTTCCGTCGTGGAACGACGGTCCGGCTCGCGAGGCGATCCTCCGGTTCGTGGGATCGGTCTGCGACGGGCCCGATGCGCTTCCCGAGGAGGAGCGCATCGCCGTCTTCGACAACGACGGCACGCTCTGGGTGGAGAAGCCCGTGCCGACGCAGCTGCACTTCGTCATCGAGCAGTGGCGCGCCGAGGTGGAGGCCGACCCGTCGCTGAAGGAGCGCGAGCCGTACCGTGCCGCGGTCGATCGTGACGACGAGTGGTTCCGCCGGGCCATCGAGCAGCACCACGCGGGAGACGATCACGACATGGACCTGGTGATGGACGCCATCCTGTCGACCGTCAGCGATCGGCGCGTCGAGGAGTACCACGCCGAGGCCATGGAGTTCTACCGCAGCGCGCGGCATCCGGCGCTCGACCGTCCGTACGAGCGCACGGTGTACCAGCCGATGCACGAACTCCTGCGCCATCTCGAGGACCACGGCTTCACCTGCTACCTGGTCTCCGGCGGCGACCGCGACCTCATGCGTCCCATCAGCGCCGAGTACTACGGCATCCCGATCGACCAGGTGATCGGCTCCGCCGTCGGGGTCGAGTACGACGTCGAGGCGAACGAGCTCCGGTACGGGGGCCGGTTCGAGATCATCGACGACGGCGTCCAGAAGCCCGTCCGCATCTACGCGAACGTGGGGCGGCGTCCCATCCTCGCGGCGGGCAACTCGGATGGCGACCTGCCGATGCTGCGCTACACGACGCGCGGGCCTCGATCGCTCGGCCTGCTCATCCACCATGACGACGACGGCGGCCGAGGGGATGAGGCCTACGACATCGGCGCCGAACGGGCGCTCCGCGAGGCCGACGAGCACGGGCTCGTCGTCGTGAGCGTGAAGGACGACTGGTCCGAGGTCCTGCCCGAGACGGATGCGGAGACCGAGACCGAGCCGGGTGAGCGGGCGGGTCCCCAGCAGACTCCCGGCGGAGCACCCTAGACCGGCCCGCACCGGCGTGGTTAGTCTGCAAGCGGGAGAGGGGGCCACCCATGCCGCAGCACCGACGCACCGATCCGAGGCCGACGGCATGAGCGCGGGAGTGCACCTCCGCGGGCTCTCGACGGCGGTCCCGTCCACGATCCTTCCGCAGCCCGCGGTGCGCGACGTGTTCCAGGCGCAGCCGGGCCTCAACCGCCTGGCGCAGCGCATCATCGGCACCTCGTTCGACGTGTCGGGGATCGAGCGCCGCTACACCGTGCTCGAGGAGCTCACGTTCGACGACCGCGGCGACGACCCGATTTTCTTCGACCGCGCGTCGGGCGAGCTGATGCTCCCGGGCACCAAGGCGCGCAACGAGATCTACGCGGTCGAGGCGACCAAGCTGTACCTCGAGGCGGGGCGACGTGCCATCGAGGCGACGCCGGGCGTCGAGGCATCCGACATCACGCATGTGGTGACCGTGTCGTGCACGGGCTTCTATGCGCCCGGACCCGACTACATGCTCGTGCGCGACCTCGGCCTCGGGCCGGCGGTGCAGCGCTACCACCTCGGCTTCATGGGCTGCTACGCGTCGATGCCGGCGCTGCGCACGGCCGTGCAGTTCTGCGAGGCCGACCCCGATGCGGTCGTGCTCGTCGTGAGCGTCGAGCTCTGCACGCTCCACCTGCGCTCGTCGAACGACCCCGACACGATCGTCGCCTCGTCGCTGTTCGCCGACGGCGCGGGCGCCGGCATCGTGACCGCCCGCCCGCTCGACTCGGGCGAGCGGGCCTACGCCCTCGACCGGTTCGAGACGCGCATCACGCCCGTCGGCGAGGGCGACATGGCATGGAAGATCGGCGACAACGGCTTCGAGATGGTGCTCTCCAACGCCGTTCCCGCGATCATCGACGACCACATCACCGGCGCCCTCGAGCCGCTGTTCGCGCCCGACGCCGACCTGGCCCGTGCACTGGCGACCGACGCCGCGGGCGATCACGTCGCGCACTGGGCGATCCATCCGGGCGGGCGCAGCATCCTCGACAAGGTCGAGTCGCGGCTGCAGCTCAGCGAGGCGCAGCTGGTGCCGGCCCGGTCGACGCTGCGCGACTTCGGCAACATGTCGAGCGCGACCGTGCTCTTCGTGCTGCGGTACATCCTCGACCAGGCGTCGTCCGTCGACGGCGACCGGGTCGCCGCGATGGCGTTCGGGCCCGGGCTCACCGTCGAGTCGGCGCTCATGACGGTGAAGGGCTGACGGATGGCGCGACCCGCCGCCGGCGATCCGGGCCTGCTGCACGCATTGGCCACGCTCGACCGCCGCGACGAGCACGCGCGCGAGCGCATGGACGACCCGGCGGCCGACCGCGCCGCGCTCGACCGCACGTACCACCGCTTCGGCATCGTGAACCGCATCGTCTCCCGGCCGGCCGCGGTGTACGAGGAGTGGGTGCGGCCGCGCCTCGCGACTACGCACATCGCCCGGCTCCTCGACGTCGGCGCGGGCGGCGGCGACCTGCCGCGCGAGATCCTCCGGCACGCCGAGCGCGACGGGCTGCGCCTCGAGGTCCTCGCGATCGACCCCGACGAGCGCGCCGTCCGCTACGCCTCGCGTCACGAGGGGCCGCGCTTCCACGCTCGCGTCGCGACGACCGCCGACCTCGTCGCCGAGGGCGAGACGTTCGACGTGGTGTGGTCGAACCACGTGCTGCACCACCTCGAGCCCGAGCAGCTCGGCTCGCTGCTGGCCGACACCGAACGGCTCGTCGCGGCGGGGGGCATCGGCGTGCACGGCGACATCGAACGCGGCCGCGGCGCCTACCTCGGGTTCTGGGCGGCGACGCTCCCGTTCGCGTGGAACGTCCTCTCCGGCTCGTTCATCCGGCCCGACGGGCTCACCTCGATCCGGCGCAGCCACACGGCTTCCGAGCTCGCGGCGGCGATCCCGAGCGGATGGCGCGTGAAGCGCGGTTTCCCGTCGCGCCTCGAGCTCGTGTGGGGCAGCGAGATCCGTGATGGCTGAGGGCGCCGCCGAGGGGCCGATCCACGACGTCGCGGTCGTCGGCGCGGGTTCGGTCGGGCTGCTGCTCGCGGGCCTGCTCGCCCGTCGGGGGCTCGACGTCGTCGTGCTCGAGCGGCGGGCGCCGGCCGCGGCCGCGCCGGCGGCAGCCGCCCGGTCGCGCGCGATCGGCATCCACCCGCCGGGGCTGCGAGCGCTCGACGCCGTCGGCGTCGGCGACGAGGTGCGCCGGCGCGCGGCCGAGATCCGCGACGGCCGGGTGACGTGCGACGGGCGCACGCTCGGCGCGATGCGGTTCACGAAGTCGGGCATCGTGCGCTCCCTGCCCCAGCGCGAGGTCGAGGCGCTGCTCGAGGAACGGATCGCGGCGGCCCCGTCGGTTCGCGTCCGTCGCGGCGTCGAGGTGCGGCGCATCCGCGACCGCGGCACGCACGTCGTCCTCAGCGGCGACGAGGGCGGGGCGCCGGTCGAGGTCGCCGCGCGATACGCGGTCGGGGCCGACGGCGTGCGCAGCGACATCCGCTCGCTCATCGGCGCCGACTGGCGGCCCCGCCGCGGGCGTGCAAGCTACGTGATGTGCGACACGCGCGACGACACCGGCGCGCGCGAGAGCGCGCTACTGCACTTCGAGCCCGCCGGGGTGGTGGAGTCGTTCCCGATGCCCGGCGGCCGGCGGCGATTCGTCGCGTGGGTGCGGCGCGCGCCGGCCGACCTCGACGCCGAGGCCGTGGCGACCATCGTCGCGACGCGCACGGGGGCGGGCTTCGCGACGGATGCCGCCGACGCGCCGACCGCCTTCGAGGCGGCGCAGCACCTCGCCCGGCCCATGGCCGCGGGCCGGGTGGCGCTGGTCGGCGACGCCGCGCATGAGATCAGCCCCATCGGCGGGCAGGGCATGAACCTCGGATGGAGCGACGCCGTGCACCTCGACCACGAGCTCGCCGGTGCGCTCGCCGCGGGCGCGCCGATCGACGTGTTCGCGGCCTACGACCGGTCGCGGGGGGGGGGGGGGGGGGGGGGGGGGGGGGGGGGGGGGGGGGGAGGGGGGGGGGGGGGGGGGGGGGGGGGGGTGGGTCGGGGGGCG